>JAFSIN010000026.1 GCA_017439765.1 Clostridia bacterium
GGAGGAACAAAAAGAAGCGTTGGAAACTGAGATTGCCAACGAGCAGCTAATTAAACCGCTGTTAGAACCCAAAAAGTTAAAGTTTTATTTTATCAATCTCAGAAAACTTGATACCACAAAGCTGGAAGACCGGCGTTCGTTAATAAACAATTTCGTAAATGCAGTTGTTCTGCACGACGACCGCATTGATTTTGTTTTCAACTATCAAGACGGAACAAAAACCGTCACATTTGAAGAATTGAAAGAGGAGTCCGCCGATAGTTCGGATTTAATCGTGTCTGCTCGACCAAAAAACCTCAGTAACTAAATGGTTACTGAGGTTTTTATTATTTTGAACTGCATTATTAGTAATTTTATCTTTGTACGCGGCCTGAACCGTCGCCACCTGCAAGTTTTTCAACTTCGGAAACAGATACACGGTTAAAATCACCCTCTATTGAATGTTTAAGAGCAGAGGCTGCAACTGCGAAATTGATTGCAGACTGTGTATCTTTGCCGTTTAGCAGCGCATAGATAAGTCCGCCGCCAAAGGAGTCGCCACCGCCTACGCGGTCAACGATGTGGAGATGATAAGATTTAGAGAAGCAGTAGTTTTCGCCATCATAAAGCATACCTGCCCAGTCGTTATCGTTGGCAGAAATGGAAGAACGGAGTGTAATTGCAACCTTTTCGAATCCGAATTTATCGGCAAGCTGTTTTGCAACTGACTTATAGCCTTCGTGATTGAGTTTTCCACCATAGATATCGGTATCTTTGGCTTCAATGCCAAATACATCCTTAGCATCTTCTTCGTTAGAAATGCAAATGTCAACATATTCGCAGAGTTTGGTCATAGCTGCTCTTGCTTCATCTCTTGTCCAGAGTTTTCCACGATAGTTTAAGTCGCAAGAAATCTTAACACCCCTTGCCTTTGCTGCTTTACAAGCCTCAAGACAAATTTCAACAAGGTTTTCACCAAGAGCGGGAGTGATGCCTGTAAAGTGGAACCAGTCGGCACCCTCAAAAATGCTGTTCCAATCAAAATCTTCAGGCTTAGCCATTTGAATTGCTGAATATTTGCGGTCATAAATACAAACCGAGCCTCTTTGTGAAGCGCCTTTTTCAAGGTAATAAACACCTACTCTTTCGCCGCCTCTTACGATTTTAGAGGTATCAATACCAAAATAACGAAGACTATCAACAGCAGCTTGACCTATAGCATGTTTAGGTAACTTGGTTACGTAAACGCTGTCAAGACCGTAGTTGGCAAGGCTTACTGCAACGTTGGCTTCACCGCCGCCGAAGGTTGCCTGCATCTGGTCGTTTTGAAAGAATCTGTAATATCCGTTTGGTGCAAGACGAAGCATAAGTTCGCCAAAGGTAACTACTCTTTTCATTATTTTTCCGCCTCCATTTTTTCGAGTGCTTCTTTTACGAAGAAGCTGCCGCCGATAGCTGCAATTTTATCAAACGCTAAGAATTCATCAATATTGCTTCTGTCAACCCCACCGGTTGGGATAAACTTAACCTGCGGAAAGGGTGCAGAAAGTGCCTTTAATGCCTTTAAGCCGCCGTATACGTTTGCGGGGAAGAATTTAACGGTGGTAATGCCGAATTCAAGAGCCGCCATAATTTCGGTAGGAGTTACACAACCGGGATAATAAGGAACGTTTTTATCCTTACAGATTTGTGCAACTGCCGGAGAGAATCCGGGAGAAACAATAAAGGTTGCGCCTGCTTTAAGTGCGGCTTCACACTGTTCGGCATTTATAACCGTTCCTGCCCCGATTTCCATATCGGGATAATTTTTAGAAGCATATTCGATAGCCTCTGCCGCACATGCGGTGCGGAAGGTAATTTCGGCACAATTTATGCCGCTCGTTTTAAGTGCAGTTAAAATTTTATCGGTTTCGCCAATTTCTTTAATAACCACAACAGGTATAAATTTTTCCATTAGTCAACCATCCTTTTTGTATTGTAATAGCATATATTTTCCACCAAATCAACTGCAGAGTCAAGGTCGTACTCACCCTTCTCAACAGGGTTGCCGACAAAGTCGCAAAGAATACGGCGGAAGAAATCAAAACGGCAATAGCTTGAAAAACTACGGGAATCTATAAGCATACCGAGATTATTGCCAAGACTTGAATACTCGGAGATAATCTTCAAATTACGGCAAATGCCCTCTACCGTATCGTTAAACCACCAAGCAGCTCCCATTCTTACTTTTCGAGGGAGTTTCGCTGATTATATCAAATCCGCTGTCAGCACCGCAAAGTGCAAACATTTTAGGATTAACATTTCTCGTTACCGCAATAGGAAGCACTATGCCCGTAATTTGCGACCATATCCTTGGCAAAAACTTGAGTAGTTACTGAGGTTTTTTTATGTAAAAATATACTTTATATCTGCTTTATAAAGCAACGGCGGCGCTTGTGTTGTTCTTTATCAAAATGGCGCCATAGGCTATGTATTTTTGTGTTCGTTTCAAGCATAGGTCCGGTTTCACAATATTTGACATTGTTTTTTATCGATTTCTTCAACAATTCATTAATAAGTAATGCCGGCAAACCACGCGCTTGTAATTCGGGATTAACTGCCACAAGGAACATTTCGAGTGTATCGTTTTTGCCTTGCAAAGCCCGAAGCATTCGCACAATGCCAAACGGGAACATTTTTCCGTTTGATTTTTTTAGTGCCTTGGCAATTGACGGCACCATAATTCCGAAGCTGACAATTTTGTTTTGGTTATCTTTAATTGCACAAATGTAATCCAAATTCACTAACGGAATATATGCATCAATAGTACTTCGGATGATATCTTGTGTAAGCGGGACTGTTCCATATAATTTTGAATATGCTTCGTCAATAAGTTCAAATGCTTCAAAAGCATCTTTATACAGAACCTTTCTGTCGGTATAGGTTACTACTTTATAATTTTCTTTTTTTATTAATGAATTTGCAATTCTTTCAAAACGTGGGTCAACTGTTTCGGGCACAGTAATCTTATATTCTATCCAATCAATATCCTTTTGCAAACCTAACTTTTCCATATGGGTTAAATAGTAAGGATGATTATAGAAAGTGATAGACATATTCAGTTTATCAAAGCCTTCGACTAGCATACCTTCGTGGTCTATGTCGTGAAAACCAATAGGGCCCATAATTTCTGTATAATTCTTTTGTTTTCCCCAATTTACAACGGCATCGAATAACGCTTTAGACACTTCGTAGTCATCTATAAAATCGAACCTTGTAAAACGAATGGCGTTCTTGTTCCATTTTTGGTTATATGCATTATTAATAAGACCTGCAATTCTACCTGCAACCTCGCCATCTTTATAGGCTAAAAACAATCTTGTTTCACAATAAGCATAAGCCGGGTTTTTGTTTTGTGAAAATGTTTCAAATTCATCATTTTCCAAAAACGGCACAAAAAATTCATTATCCTTATATAACTTATTTGGAAAACGAACCCAAGCCCATAAGTCTTTTTTGGTAAGAACTTCTTTTAATTCTATTCCCATAATTTTCACCTTTCTTTTGCTGTTCATTACAACATTGTAGAGATGCGTTTATTCTTACCCAAAACCGTTTGGGAAACAAATGTGCATATAAAATAGGCGCTTCTTAAGATGTATTCTGCCTATTCTTTATTTTAAATTTTTTGTGTTTTGGCTTATTTTGTTAATAAAAACAGCAGACGTTTCAAATCTTTCAAACACGTAGAATTTATTGAAACTCGACAAGATAAAATATAACACAATATTGTTGAAATGTCAATAAATGACGAAGGTTGTAGAACTTTTATATAAATCACAAAAGTTAATAATTTGTGTTAGTTTTTATATGAATGAGATTTAATATTAAAAGAAATAAAACAACGAACCCAAAATAACCAAATGTTGGATAAATTGTTCCTATTAAATTACCAAATTTAAAAACACTGCAAAAAAATGCTGTTAAAAAAATTATTGCAGCTGCTATTTCTTTGTATTTTTTGCTTAAAACTAATTTAATGTTTATGTAATTCACCAAAGAACTGCCCGCTGTTAAAGCAGCCGAAAACATCCCTAAAACCAATAATACTGAAAAAACACAACCTGTTGTTGAGTTGATATTTGCGGCTGCCAAAAACATTGGCAACTCCCCTTTTTGAGCGTTTGGCACCGAAAAAATCGAAAACATTATTGATAACGCTAACAAAAACATTAACGCACCGCCTAAAAACACCCCTACCCAAATATCTTTACCATTTTTAATGGCTTTGCCATAAGAAGAAAATGCGGCTACTGCATAAATTACACTATAAGAAACATAGGTTAACGCTGATAAAACCCAGTTTTTAAGCAAAGGATTATTAGAATTATTAATATGAAAATCAATTTGATAATTTGCTTTTTTTAATAAAACAAAACTAATCATAAATGTAAAAATTATAATAACAGGAATTATGTACGAAAAAATTTTTGCAACAATAATATTGCCCTTAACTGCAATTACAAATAACAAAAAGGTAAAAAAAACGCCTAAAATTATGCGGTTTATATTTGTTAATTGATTTAAAAGAGTTGTAATGCCGGACAACATAATTACCGTTATGCTAAAGGTTAAAGCAACCTGCAAAACACCAAACATTAAAGAAGATTTATGGTACCTTGACGGGAATAAAATTCTTTCAGGGTTGTTAGTTTTTTTATGCTTGGCAATTTTAATAACTGTGCCACTAAAAAAAGATATTAAAAAAACCGAGAAAAAACATCCGACAACTCCCATAAAACCAAAATTACCAAAAAATTGCAATAACTCATTACCCGATAAAAAACCGGCGCCCAAAAAACAACCGCAAAACACGGCCGATAACACAGCAAAGTTTATTTCTTTCAAAATAACACCCCTGCTATATTATGAATGTTTTGCGGTTTGCATTACTATATAAAATAAAAGTTTGTATCCCATGCGGGTAAATATGGATGATGGCGCAAATAAACCTTATAATCAGGGTTTATTTTTAAAACAGAAAGCGGTAACTCAAACATATCGGCATTTTTATGGTAAGCAGCAATGTTCATTTTTGGCTTAAACAATTTTATTGTTTTTTCTGCCCCTAAAATTGCCTGCGACTCATTGCCTTCGATATCCATTTTAATAAAAATATCCCCTGTTAAATTTAAAGAATCCACACTTATTTGTGGTATATTATTGCCTTGTGAATTAATCTTTGAATTTCGCCCACCACGTGCCAAAAAATTAACACTACCACAATTTGCGCCCACTGCTGCATTTATGCAATTAACAAAATCATATTGCTTTGTGTTGTTAACAAGTTTTTTAAAGTTTTTAATGTCTGGCTCCAAAGCAATAATTTTTTTGGGGCAATTATTATAACCTAAAAATTCTGCTACGGTATCGCCGTTATAGGCACCTAAATCCAAATAAACATTACAAGAATTTAAGGTTAAAATATTATAAATTTCGCTTTTTGGGGTCTCACTTTCAAGCAAATAATTTATTTTACCGGTTATTTTATATAAAATAATGTTTTCAAATACTTTTTTTGAAGTATCATCGGCCAATAAATTATAAACTTTTTCAAGTTGCTCTTTATGTTCTGCGGCATATTCTAAATCAAAAACTCCGCTTACTTCACACACAGGCACGTCGGGGGCATAGGTTTCGTTTTCGGAGGCTATTAGTTTAATGTTATTTATTACTTCGGGCAAAAAACTGCCAAAACAAACAAGCACAACCATATTGCCGAATTTTAATTTTGCATTATTGTAACTTAAAACAGGAAAACCCCTAAAAGTGCGATTACGCACAAAACCATCGCTGGCAAAAACACCCGAAACTGTTATTCCCCTTAAAATTAATTCGTTTAAAATTTTATCGGCACCGTTACCAGTGCCATATAAAACAACAGGCTTGTTTACACCCTTTAAATAATCCCATAAATCTTTCATAAAATTCCCCAATTTATAATTTTATAAAATTATAACATAAAAACCTTGGTTTTACACTATTTTTATTTTTGAGGTTTTATTAACCCCTAAAATGCCGCCTATTAATGAAGACAGCGTTATTATTATAAAATGAATTAAATTGATGAGTGTAACATTGTGTGAAATTATTGCTGAAACCACCGTTATAATAATAAAAAACAAACCGCCGCACAAAAGGCCGCAAATGAAACCTTTTTGTTTGTTTTTTAATGCCGCAATATAAGCCGCAGCGCCACTGCCTATGGCTATTGCAACAGAAGCTAAGGTTGAAACAAAATTAGCCGGTAAATTGGTTATTAAAATTAACACCGAAAACAAAAGCAACATTAACAAGGTTATAACAGCCCCAAAGGCAGAACCTATTAAAATATTTAAATAAAACTGTTTATTAGAAATTTCTTTTTTATATGCACACATAAAAAACCCCTCCGAAAAATAATATTCCGAAGGGGATTTTTTTATAACCTAATTATTTTGCAGGGGTATCATCGTGCACGGTTAAGTTTTGCTGAATAGCCCACTTGGCAATTTTTTGTTTTGAGTGGTCAAGCACAGATTCAATAACAATGCTGTCTTCTTTAAGTGAAACAACCTTGCCGTAAAAACCACCTATTGTTAAAATTTCATCGCCAATTTGAAGCGAATTGCGAAGCTTTTCTTCGGCCTTTTGTTTTTTCTTTTGTGGGCGAATAAGCATAAAATAGAAAAGTGCGCCTATTACAATAATATAAACAATCATAACCCAATTCATTTTTAGTACCTCCAAAAATTTATAAATATATTATACAAGTATTATTGTCATTTTGCAAGAGTATTTAAACCCTTTTTCCTAAAATTTGCTCTTTTTGGCGTTTAAATTCTGCAAAGGTACCATTACTAAGGGCATTACGAATATCTTCCATTAAATGATTATAAAAATAAAGGTTGTGCAACACCAGTAGCCTACCGGCCAGCATTTCGCCCGATTTAAGCAAATGGCGTAAATATGCTTTAGAATAACGCTGACAGGTTGGACAGTTGCAGGTTTCATCTATTGGTGTCATATCGGTTTCGTATTTTTTGTTATTAATATTAATTATTCCGTAGGATGTAAATAAATGCCCGTGCCTTGCATTTCGGCTTGGCATAACGCAATCGAATAAATCCACACCGCGCTCTACCCCGTTTAAAATATTAAGCGGTGTGCCAACACCCATTAAATAACGAATTTTTTCCTTGGGTGCATAGGGCATAACATTATCGAGCACATCATACATTATTTCTGTAGGCTCACCTACTGCTAAACCACCAATAGCATATCCATCTAAATCAAGTTCCCTAATTTGTTTCATATGTTCTATTCTAAGGTCGTTATATGTGCAACCTTGGTTAATACCAAAAAGCATTTGCTCGGGGTTTATGGTGGTTTCCAAAGAATTTAAACGCTTCATTTCGGCCTGGCAACGCTTAAGCCAACGGGTAGTTCTTTCGCAGGATTCTTTAGCATATTTATGCTCGGCCGGGTTTTCGACACATTCATCAAAAGCCATTGCAATTGTAGAACCCAAGTTAGACTGAATTTGCATACTTTCTTCGGGGCCCATAAATATTTTTCGGCCGTCAACATGAGAAGAAAACCTAACACCCTCTTCACTGATTTTGCGCAATGCCGCCAAAGAAAAGACCTGAAAGCCGCCACTGTCGGTTAAAATTGGGCCATTCCAGGTTGTGAATTTATGTAACCCGCCACACTCTTTTACTATTTGGTCGCCCGGTCGAACATGCAAATGATAGGTATTACACAACATTACCTGACAATCTACTGTAGATAAATCGGCGGCCGAAACACCGCCTTTAATGGCGCTTTGGGTGGCAACATTCATAAATGCGGGGGTTTTAATTACCCCTCGGTTTGTTTGAAATTCGCCTAAACGGGCATTTCCCTCGGTTTTTAAAATTTTAAACATTTAATTCCCCTTTACTCAATAAACATAGCGTCGCCAAAACTGAAAAACCTGTATTTTTCTTTAACGGCTATGTCATAGGCATTCATTGTGTTTTCATAACCTGCAAAGGCCGATACCAACATTATAAGAGTGCTTTCAGGCAGGTGGAAATTTGTAATAAGACAATCCATAACCTTAAAATTATAACCCGGATAAATAAAAATATCGGTGTCGTCGGAACACTCTTTAATTTCGCCAAATTTTGTTGCGGCACTCTCAAGTGTTCTGCAAGAAGTTGTTCCAACGCATATAACCCTGCCGCCCGATTGTTTGGTTTTATTAATAATTTCGGCTGTTTCTTTGGGTATAAAATAATGTTCGGAATGCATTTTGTGGTCGGTAATTTCTTCTACTTTAACGGGTCTGAAGGTGCCAAGACCTACGTGTAATGTAACATAGGCAATATTAATACCTTTGTTTTTAAGTTCTGTTAACATATCCTCAGTGAAATGAAGTCCAGCGGTTGGGGCAGCTGCAGAGCCCAGTTCTTTGGAATATACCGTTTGGTAACGTTCTTTGTCTTCAAGTTCAGCTTTTATGTAGTGAGGCAACGGCATATTACCAACTGTATCTAACACGGCAAAAAATTCGCCGTTACAAACAAATTCCAACACCCTATTTCCGTCAGGCAACACATCAGTAACTTTGGCGCTTAAATTTTCGTTAAAAACAAACTCGTGCCCTGTCTTAGCCTTTTTGCCCGGCCCTGCAATGCATTCCCAAACAAGTGTGCTATACTGTTTTAAAAGAACAAACTCAACCACTGCACCGGTGTCGGTTCTGGTGCCGAAAATTCTGGCCGGTAATACCCTGGTATTATTTAAAACCAAGGTATCGCCTTTTTTAAGGTAATGGAACAAATCTGTAAACACTTTGTGTTGCACATCACCATTTTTATTAAGCACCATAAGGCGTGAAGCATTACGGGGTTCTATTGGGGTTTGAGCAATAAGTTCTTCGGGTAAATTATAATAAAAATCGCTTTTTTTCATTTTTGCCTTTTTGCCTTTCATTTAGTTTGACAAATGTATGAATTAGTGTTATATTAATATATTATAATTATTATATTTCAAATTGCAAAATAAGGCAACACTTATTTATGCGAAAGGTAGTGTTTTTATGAAAAAATATAAAGTTGGTATTATTGGCGCCACCGGAATGGTTGGCCAACGTTTTGTGCTGTTAATTAACAACCATCCGTGGTTTAATATAGAATGTTTGGCTGCTTCTTCCCGTTCAGCCGGCAAAACCTACTCCGAAGCTGTTGGCAGCCGTTGGGCCATGACCGATGCCATGCCCGAAGGTGTTAAAAATATGCCTGTTTTAGATGCCACAGCCGATATGCAAAAAATTGCCGATATGGTTGATTTTGTTTTTTGCGCCGTTGATATGAAAAAGGATGAAATTAAAGCATTAGAAGAGGCTTATGCTAAACTTGAATGCCCTGTAATTTCCAATAACAGCGCACACCGCGGCACACCCGACGTTCCAATGATTATTCCCGAAATTAATGCCGAACACGCCAAGGTTATATTAGACCAAAGAAAGCGCCTTGGCACTAAAAAAGGCTTTATTGCAGTAAAATCCAACTGCTCATTACAAAGTTATGTACCGGCTTTATTCCCGTTAGATGAATTTGAAATTTCAAAAAGCCTTGTTTGCACATATCAAGCTATTTCAGGCGCCGGCAAAACCTTTGAGCGTTGGCCCGAAATGGTAGATAACGTTATCCCCTTTATTGGTGGCGAAGAAGAAAAATCTGAAAACGAACCACTTAAAATTTGGGGCAAGGTTGAAAACGGAGTTATTGTTAATTCCAAAACCCCTAATATTACTGCGCAGTGTCTAAGGGTGCCTGTTTCAGACGGACACATGGCTGCTGTATTTGTTAGCTTTAAAAACAAACCCAGCAAAGAAGAAATTTTAAACAAATGGCAAAACTTTGCAGGCCGTGCACAAGAATTAGATTTACCCAGCGCGCCAAAACAATTCCTGCACTATTTTACCGAAGACAATATGCCTCAAACCAAACTTAACCGTATGTTAGAAAACGGTATGGCAATTTCTATTGGTAGGTTAAGAGAAGACACTCAATACGATTATAAATTTGTTTGCCTTTCACACAACACCTTACGCGGTGCTGCAGGCGGCGCTGTATTATTAGCAGAGTTATTATGCGCCGAAGGTTATATTGATTAATTTTGTGAGGTTTTTAATATGAAGAAAACAATTTTTAAGGGTGCAGCCACCGCGCTTATTACCCCAATGAACCCTGATACTACCGTTAATTACACAAAACTTAAAGAGTTAATTGACGAGCAAATTAACGCCGGAATTGATGCTCTTGTTATTTGTGGCACAACGGGTGAAAAATCCACCCTTAATTATGAAGAACATATTAAGGTTATTAAAACCGCTTGTAAGCACACCAACGGCCGTGTTCCTGTTATTGCTGGCGCCGGCAGTAACGACACCGTGTATTCGGTAGGACTATGCAAAGATGCTATTGATGTTGGTGCCGATGCACTTTTAATGGTAACACCATATTACAATAAAACTTCACAAGCAGGCTTAATTTCTCACTACACCTATGTTGCCGACCGTGTTGATGCCCCAATTATTGTTTATAATGTTCCATCTCGCACAGGTGTAAACATTTTACCCGAAACTTATTTAGAACTATCACGGCACCAAAACATTGTTGCTATTAAAGAGGCCAATGGCGATATTTCAAGTGTTGCAAAAACAAAACAATTGGTTGGCGATGCTTTAGATATTTATTCGGGCAACGATGACCAAATTGTACCTTTAATGTCGCTTGGCGGCTCGGGTGTAATATCAGTTCTCTCTAACGTTGCGCCTAAAGCCACACACGATATGTGCATTGCCTATTTAAACGGAGACGTAAAAACCGCAAAGGATTTACAACTAAAATACATACCGCTAATTAATGCGCTATTTAGCGATGTTAACCCAATTCCTGTTAAAGAAGCAATGAACATTATGGGCAAAGATGTTGGTCCTGTAAGGCTTCCTCTTGTGCCCATGAGTGAGCAAAAAAGAGAAGCCCTTATAAAAATTATGGCAGATTTAAAACTTATTTAAGAATTTAGAGGATATAAAATGTTAAGGATTATTTTAAGCGGTTGTTGCGGAAAAATGGGCAGAGTTATTAATGACATTATTTCTGCCGATGATTCTGCCAAAATTATAGCAGGTGTTGACGCCTATGGCGAAAAATACAGCGACTTCCCTGTTTATAAAAATTTTGAGCAATTACCTGAAGCCGATGTTATTATTGATTTTTCTAACCCCAATGCGCTTGATGGGTTAATAACATATGCTGCAAAAACAAAAACTCCGGCAGTAATTGCTACTACCGGATATAATGAGGAAGAAATTGAAAAAATTAATGCTGCGGCATCGCTTTTCCCTGTTTTCTTTACCTTTAATTTGTCTTTAGGTGTTAATCTGTTAGTATCACTTTCTAAAAAAGCTGCTGAATTTTTAGGAAACGATTTTAACATTGAAATAATTGAAAAACACCACAACCTAAAGGTTGATGCCCCATCGGGCACAGCTATTATGTTGGCTAATGCAATAAATAACACATTAGGCGATAATATGTTATATGAATATGACCGACACTCTAAAAGGCAAAAACGCAACAATAACGAAATTGGTATTCACTCGGTAAGGGGTGGCACCATTGTTGGTGAACACGAAGTAATTTTTGCAGGTAATAACGAGGTTTTATCGCTTAAACACGAAGCATTTTCTAAAACTATTTTTGCAAACGGCGCAATTAAAGCCGCAAAGTTTATTGCCGACAAACCCGCCGGCCTTTACAATATGAACGATATGCTTTCATTCTAAATTAAAATAAAAAGAGTTCGCAAAAGCGAACTCTTTTTTTATTCTGCCCACACGCCAAATTTGGTTAAATCAATAGTGCCGTCAGGTGAAAATTCAATGCCTTCTTTTTGGAGCAATGCCCTTTGGGCGTTACCGCCGCCAAAAACAAAGGCTTGTGCAACCTTTCCTTGCCTGTTAACAACACGGTGGCACGGAATAACATTTGGGTTAGGGTTATTGTGCAAAGCATATCCCACAACCCTTGCCCACCTTGGATTTCCGGCTTTAAGGGCCACCCATCCATACGTTGCAACCCTGCCTTTAGGAATAGTTTTTACAACATCATATATTTTTTCAAAAACACTCATACCAACACCACTTTTAATTAGTATTAGCAATTATATATTATTTAAACATTTAATGTTTAATTATTAAAATCAAAATTCGGTATATAATCTTGCGTTGCGCTTTTTAAACTTTGAATATAAACATTTTGCAAATTTTTGCTAAGTGCGTAATCTACAACCTTGTTATATTCTCGAACTGTAATTTTTCGGTTAATTTCGGGGAATTTGAAAGCATCGCCACAAGGCACATATTGCGCCATAATGCTTAAATATGCCTCTTTAGCGTTTTGTTCAACCCAGTCAATAACCTTTAAAGATTCTTTAGTATTCATTGGTAAAACCAAATGCCTGATTATAACTCCGCTTTGCATTAATCCATGCTTGTTAAAGGTATTTTCTTTAACACTATATGCTTTTTTTATTGCTTTAGAAGCATATTCAAAATAATTTTTAGCCCCCGAATATTTAAATGATACCTCGGGGGTTATATATTTTAAATCAAACAAAAACACATCAAAAGTATTAAGTTCGGATTGAGTTAGAATATCATAACCACTGGAATTATAAACAAGTGGTATTTTAGGTTTATATATTCTTAGCGCATTATGAATAGCGGTTAAATAATGGCTTGGGTTAACAAAATTAATATTATTAGCGCCCTTTTGTTCAAGTTCTTTCATAATATTTGCTAACTGTTCAAAAGATATTACTTTGCCTTTATTTAAATGGCTGATTTCAAAATTTTGGCAATAGCAACACCTTAAGTTACAACCACTAAAAAATATTGTTCCGCTGCCGTTTTTACCGCTAATGCAAGGCTCTTCGTAAAAATGCAAATCCGCCCTTGCAATTTTAGCATTTTGGGGCATTTTGCAAAAACCGCCCAAGTTAATTTCGGGTCCCCTTAAAGCATTGCATTGCCTTGGGCATATATTACACAGTTTGTTCATTAGCCTTTACCTTTTCGGTCTTGCGTAAAATTCTGCGGGTTACCTTAATGCTCGAATATGTCTTTTTAAACATAACACGGCCAAAAAACCTTTCACCGCAGGTTTTACACTCAAATTCACTTGTAAACCAATGATTTTTATAACTCCACTTTTTTAAACGCTTAGCTTTAGTGCCGCATTTATCACAGTTAAACTCAAGTTGTGCGGTATCTATATTTTTATCGTTTATTTTGCTAATATAATAATTTTTAAAGGCCAGTTTTTTATAAAATTCGGGGTTGGTGGCATCCTTTAAATATGTGTTAAAATTTTCGTTATAAGATTTTTTCAGCAACCTTGCCGTAACCAACGAATCATCAAGCGCTGTGTGTAAATCAAACTTTTTAGTCGATATTCCATAAGCCTCGGCTGCTGCCGAAAGTGCAATTTGGTTTTGCAAATTAAGGCCTTTTTTGTTAAGCTCGGCTTGAACAAAACGCTGTAAATCAACATATTTTTCTATTTTTAAGGTTTCGCCATCGGCAAACAATTTTGCATTTTCCATTATTACATATAGGTCAGAATTACTCCAGGTAACCGTTATTGTGTTGTCGCCTACCCAGTTGTTATATTGTTCAACTGCTTGCTTAAATGGTATGCCAGACAGCATATCTTCATTAGTAATGCCTGTAAGTTCGGAAAACCGTTTGGTAAGTTTTTTTGATATTGCAGATTTAACCAAAACTTCAAAACGGTCAATAGTTTCAAAATTATTGTTAAGTTTAACGGCACCAATTTGTATAATCTGGTTGGCAAAACCTTTTTTTACCTTGCTGTAGGCATTGTCCCACTCTAAATCAAGAATAATATAGTTCATTACTTATTTTTAGACTCGTATTTCATACGAGCCTCCTTATTTAAAATTTTCTTGCGTAGTCTAATATGGTTTGGTGTAACCTCTACAAGTTCATCCTCTTTAATAAACTCTAAAGATTGCTCAAGGCTTAAAACCGAGTGAGGTATGAGCCTTAAAGCATCATCACTGCCCGAAGCACGAGTATTTGTCATTTGTTTTTTCTTGCAAATATTGCAAACAATGTCTTCGTTTTTGGGGTTTTCACCCACAATCATACCTTCATATACAGGTGTGCCAGGTCCAACAAAAAGTCTGCCACGGCTTTGTGTATTATATAGGCCGTATGCAGTAGATTCACCGTCTTCGTGAACAACAATTGAGCCGGTTGAACGAGAGTTTATATCGCCTTTATATTCTTCGTAACCATTAAATATGTGGTTCATAATACCATTACCATTAGTGTCGGTTAAAAATTGTGAACGATAGCCTAATAAACCCCTTGCCGGAATTAAAAATTCAAGATGAGAGGAACCGCCTTCCCTAACACCCATATTTTTAAGTTCGGCCTTGCGGGTGCCTAAGCGTTCCATAACGGCGCCAACATATTCTTCAGGCACTTCTACCATAAGAAGTTCAATTGGTTCTAAAAGTTTACCGGCGGCATCGTGCTTATAAATAACCGTTGGTGGAGAAACCTGGAATTCATAGCCTTGGCGGCGCATTGTTTCTATTAGAATTGATAAATGCAGTTCTCCACGGCCAGAAACCTTAAAAGTGTCGGAAGAATCGGTTTCTTCAACACGCAGGCTAACATTGGTTTCAACCTCTTTAAATAAACGGTCTCTTAAATTTCTGGAAGTTACAAATTTACCGTCTTTGCCGGCAAATGGCGAATTATTAACCATAAAATTCATGGATAATGTTGGTTCGTCAATTTTTACAAACGGCAATGGCTCAATGCAGTCTAGTGCACAGGCTGTTTCACCAATATTAAGCTCGTTAATGCCGGCAACCTGAATAAGTTCGCCAACCGAGGCCTCTTGGCATTCAACACGATTCAAACCGTTTATAACAAACAATTTAGAAATTTTAACATTAGTATGGCTGCCATCACGTCGGCAAAGGGCCACAGTTTGACCCACCTTAACGGTGCCGCGTTCTACCCTGCCAACGCCAATTCGACCTAAATATTCATCGTATTCGATATTAGAAAATAATATTTGCAACGGGGCATTTGGGTCGCCTTTTGGAGGTTCAATTTCGTTAACAATAACCTCAAATAAAGGTTTTAAATTATCACTTAATTTTTCAGGGTTTAAGGAAGCACAGCCATTTCTGCCCGAGGCAAAAACAACAGGATATTCAATTTGCTCGTCATCGGCACCGAGTTCAATAAATAAATCTAAAACTTCATCCACAACCTCGTGGGGACGAGAAAGAGGCCTGTCCACCTTATTAACAACAACAATAGCTTTTTTGCCTAACGAAAGTGCTTTTTTCAAAACAAAACGAGTCTGTGGCATACAGCCTTCAAAGGCGTCTACCAACAAAATAACACCGTCCACCATCATTAAAATACGCTCAACCTCGCCACCAAAATCGGCGTGCCCGGGGGTGTCAACTATGTTAATTTTAATGTTATTATAAAAAACACTTGTGGTTTTTGAAAGTATAGTAATGCCACGCTCACGCTCAAGGTCGTTTGAATCCATTACCCTTTCGTTAACCTGTTCATTACTGCGGAATGTGCCGCTCTGTTTTAACAATTGGTCAACAAGGGTTGTTTTGCCGTGGTCAACGTGTGCAATTATTGCTACATTTCTTAAATTTTCTATAGTTTTTTGTGCCATATTTCAACTTCCCTAAAATAAAATTTAACCAATTTATTATAATATTTTTTTATTATAATGTCAACAAAAGTGTAACTTTGAAAATTTTTGTAAAATAAAAAAGCCGTTGCTAAAAAGCAACGGCTTTAAAGATTAAATTATTTGTTAAAAATGTCTAACAATTCGGAATAGCTGCCGTCGTCTTCGGTGGAAGAAGAAAGCATTTCGCTAACTAAATCGTTGTGAGCGCTTTTTTTATCGTCGCCAAGGCCGGTAGCAACAACGGTTACACGAATTGTATCTTCGAGTGAATCGTCAAGCTGAGCACCCCAAATAATAGTTGCATCTGGGTGGGCCATTTCGGAAATGATTGAAGAAGCAAGTTCAACCTCTTCAAGACCGATATCGGTAGAACCGGTAATGCTGATGATTACGCCGCTTGCATTATCCATAGAAGTTTCAATAAGCGGGCTTGTAATAGCCATACGAGCAGCTTGTTCTGCTTTGTCTTTACCGGTGGCAATACCAACGCCCATGTGAGCATAACCGGCATCAGCCATAATGGCTTGTACATCAGCAAAGTCGAGGTTAACAAGTGCTGTAACGTTAATGAGTTCGGAAATGCTTTGAACACCTTGACGAAGAACATCATCGGCAATATCGAAAGCGTTTTTGAATGTGATTTTTTCGGCTGAAACAAATTTTAAGCGGTCGTTAGGAATAACAACAAGGCTGTCAACATGTTCTCTTAATGCTGCAATGCCTGCTTCGGCTTGTTGCATTCTGCGTTTGCCTTCGAAAGCGAATGGCTTTGTAACGATGCCTACAGTTAAAATGCCAAGCTCTTTAGCAATTTGAGCAACAATAGGGGCTGCACCTGTACCGGTTCCGCCGCCCATACCGGCAGTGATAAATATCATATCGGCGCTGCGAATTGCCTCGGCAATATCGTCGCGTGATTCTTCGGCTGCTGCCCTACCCTTATCGGGGTTGGCACCGGCACCCATACCATTGGTTGCCTTGTTGCCGATTTGAATTTTTTGATTTGCTTTTGAAAGGTATAAAGCTGCTTTATCGGTGTTAATTGCAACAAACTCAACGCCGCGTACACCTGCATCAACCATACGGTTAACAGCGTTGCCGCCGCCGCCACCAACGCCAACAACCTTAATTTGAACTACGTTTTCTAATTCGTTAGATACCTCGAATGCCATATTCAATTCCTCCACTTTTTTAAGTTAAAATCTAGAAAGACCATAATTAGCGTTATTATATATTAAATAATAACACATAAAATATTAAATTTCAACAACTATTTTTAAAAATTTGCAGTTTCTTCAAAATAACCTTCGCGTTTTTGGCTTGTCCAAACGCTTAAATCAATTTTACCGGTTGATTCAGCGCCATTTTTAACATTAATTTCTTTTATCATTGCACATAAATGTTCGGTTTTACCACTAATATTTTCAATACTGCCAAGGTTTACAGAAAACCTATTTTCTATGCCCGCCGTTATCGATGAAGTATTGCTAATATTTAAATAGTCAATTTTCAGATTTGAATAATTAAATATTCTCATAATTTGTTTTATTAAATCTACCGAATTTTCATCAATTTCAATTTCGTGACCTAACTTTATCTCGGGTTGTTTAGTTAATATTATCTCGGTAACGCCGTTAGGCTTTTGTGAAAATTCTTTTAATGCTTTATAATCGGCATCGGTAGTATAAAAAACACCGTTATTGTTAAAACAATAAACATCGTAAGTTTCGGTAACTTTAATTTCAATACTATCAAATAAATTACGCTTAATTTGCAATGTTTTAACATATGGCAAAGTGGTAGTAACCGCTTTTTCTACCCTGTTTTCACTTACCCCAAACAACTTATCGCCTACCGTTACACCTGAAGCCGAAATAATTTGCTCGGTTGTATATACACCATTGCCTTTAACGGCAATAGTTTTTATTGGGAAAAATACAGTGCAACATAAAACCCACATTACACACGCCAGTAAAGCAAATATTGCCAAAAGAACCGCCGCCACGCGCATTTTTTTGCGGCGGCGTTTGGCTTTTATTTTAACTATATTGCTTTTTTTGTTTTCAATTTCTTTAAATTCCATGCTTATTTCCTCACAATATTTGCACCTATGCTTAATAGGTAATCCTCGATATTTTCATATCCCCTTAAAATATGGTTAATTTTTCCTATCTCGGTTTCGCCTTCGGATGCAAGGGCGGCAACCACCAACGCAGCTCCACCGCGCAAATCGGTGCATTCAACTGCTGCACCGGTTAATTTGCTGTTGCCCTCTATAACCGCCAAATTACCATATGTTTTAATGTTTGCTCCAAGCCGTTTAAGTTCATCGACATACTTAAACCTGTTTTGAAAAATATTTTCTATAAAAACCGAGGTGCCGCTTGACTTTAATAGCATTGCAATTATGGGTGGACCGGCATCGGTTGGGAATCCGGGATAAACCTGAGTTTTAATTGTAGGTATAAATTTCATTTTTTTAGGAGATTTAATACTAATTCTATCAGAATAAAGAGTTAAATTTGCTCCTGCTTGTTCAAACACATTTAAAACGGCCAATAAATCATTTGGGTTTACCGAATTAACGGTTAGTTCCCCACCGGTAGCAACGGCGGCCGCCATATAGGTTGAAACAGCAATTCTATCGGGTATTACGGTATGCTCTGAGGGGTAAAGTTTTTCTTTGCCGTAAATAATAATTGTATCTAACCCGGCACCGCAAATACTTGCACCCGCACTGTTTAAAAAATTAGCTAAATCGACTATTTCAGGCTCACGCGCGGCATTATGTATAATGGTTTTACCCGGAATTAACGCAGCAGCCAACATGCAATTTTCGGTGGCCCCAACGCTTGGAAAATTTAAATTAATTACGGGGTTATTTGGTCGTTTTGTTTTATCGCAATATATATAACCATGGTCTTCAAATATGTTAAAACCTAATTTATTTAATGCCATTAAATGTAAATCAATTGGTCTTGGACCTAATTCACACCCGCCGGGGCTACTAATTTTAGCAGAACCTGTTCGACCTGCTATGGCTCCTAAAAACACAACCGATGACCGCATTTCCCGCATTAAATTATCGGGTATATCGTTATTGATTATATTTGAAGCGTCTATACAAATTGTATTGTTTTCTTGTGTGCAACGGCAGCCTAAGTGGTTAAGAATTTTTAAGGAAACATCTACATCAGAAATTCTTGGGCAGTTATGTATTACCGATATTCCTCCGCAAAGTAAAGTTGCGGCTAAAATTGGCAAAACACTGTTTTTAGCGCCATGGGCAGTAATTTCACCCTTTAAGGTTTTGCCGCCGTTAATATAAATTTTAGACATTAAAGCACCCCGCATAGAAGCAAATTTTTTATAATTCATTCTATGCCGAGCACTTTAAAATGTTATTTTAATTTGCAAGTAATCTGTTTATTTGGTCATAAATACGCTCGTTTGCATTAATAATTGCAGATTTTAAAGCATTTTCGCCCATTGCTTTAAGTAATGTTTTATTGTTAGCAATTTGTTCAACTGTTTTAATTAACAACTCGCCAGTTAGGTCTTTTTCTTCAATAATGTTTGCGGCTCCTGCATTTTTAAGTGCCAAAGCATTATGAAATTGGTGGTTTTCAGCAACATAAGGCGACGGAATTAACACCGCTGCTTTACCGCAAGCGGCAATTTCGCTAAGAGTTATGGCGCCTGCACGTGAAATAACAATATCTGCAGCAGCCATATAAATATCCATATCATAAATATATTCTTTAACAGTAATATCTTTATTTAATTTAACACCGCTGAGCCTTTCCATAAAGGCTGAATAACCAACCTTACCTGTGCCGTGTATATGGTAATATTGACCGCTTGAATTATGATGTTTTATTAACTCAGCCACCGATTCATTAATTTTTCTAGCCCCTAAACTACCGCCAAATGAAAGAATTAACGGGCGGGAATCTAACCCTAATTTTTCACGGGCTTCGGCCTTGTTTATTTTTAAAAGTTCGCTTCTGACTGGGTTGCCCGTTGTAACACAATTTATGTTTTGAGGTAAATATTTTTTTGCTTCCGGGTAGGCCAACATAACAACAGTTGCATTTTTAGCCAACATTTTTGTGGTAACACCCGGGTAAGCATTTTGTTCATGTATGGCGGTTTTAATGCCTAATTTTTGCGCAGCACGCACAACTGGACCACTAACATAACCACCTGTGCCAATAACTAAATCGGGCTTTAATTGTTTAAGTAATTTTTTGGCCCTTACCGAAGCTGCAACCGCCTTGTAAGCGGCCGACACATTACGACCAATGTTTTTAACCCTTAAACTTCTTTGAAAACCTGCAACATCAATTGTATAAAAATCGTAACCGCTTTGGGGCACCAATGTTGCTTCAAGCTTTTTGGCTGTTCCAATATAACTGATTTTTGCATTGGGGTGTTTTTCTTTAATATAACCTGCAATGGCAAGTGCGGGATTAATGTGCCCTGCTGTGCCTCCACCTGCAAATAAAATATGCATTATTTAACCCCCTTAATTAAACCTTTTGAATACTGGAATAACGCGATATTGACAGTACAATTCCCATTTGTGCCAACAACAGCACCAAAGCCGTTCCGCCATAACTAAAGAATGGCAGACTTATGCCTGTGTTTGGAATTGTATTTGTAACAACTAAAATATTTAAAATAGCCTGCAAGCCAACTTGGAAAGTTAGGCCAACTGCCATCAAACAGCCAAATTTATCTTGAGATTTTATGGCTATTGTAAAGCCACGCCAAATTAGTGCGCAAAATAAAATTATAATTATTAATGCACCAATAATGCCTAATTCTTCACATACAATTGAAAAAATGAAATCGTTGTGGGGTTCGGGCACCCAAAGATATTTCTGCCTTGATTTACCTAGCCCTCTGCCCATTATTCCACCGGAACCAATGGCTAAAAGCGATTGTATTGTTTGGTATCCCTTACCCATAGGGTCGGCCCATGGGTCTAACCAATATTTAAAACGGTCGCTACCGTAGCCTACAACACCGGTTAACACGGCCAAAAGTACACCGCCAACACCGATTCCTATAAATCCACCCAAATGCAACCATTTCATACCGCCTACAATTAGCAACACAACACCAATTGAGAATATTAACAGTGTTGCCGAAAGGTGCGGCTCTAAAACAACCAACAAGCAAACTACAGCCAAGATGCCAAGCAATAATAAAATTGTTTTTAATTTGCCCATTTGTTTATAATTTGCGGCTATTAGGTGTGAAAAAAGTAAAATTACGGCAAATTTTGCAATTTCGGTAGGTTGAAAGTTTATAGGCCCTATTACTATCCATCGTTTAACATCCATACCACTAACCATTGGTGGCATTATAAGCAGGAAAATTAAAAGCAGAATACTACCAAAAAAAATAGGCCAACTGAATTTTCTGTAAATGTGGTAATCTATGCGAGATAACACCAACATTGCCACAACACCAATTACTGCAAAGGCAGCCTGCCTTACAATAAACCTATAACTGTTGCCGTAATATGTGTAAGAGTAAGCATAGCTGGCAGAAAAAAGCATAATAAGGCCTATTGTTAAAAGTAATAACACTAAGCTTAAAAAGGTAATATCAATTTTTCCGGGACTGTTAGACAATTTACCCTTTTTATTTTTAACGCCCTTTAATGCCATAAAAAGTACTCCTTATAGAATTATTAATAAAAACGAAACTGCAAAGCCCAAAAGTGCCACAAAAGAGAAAATTAAAACTATTTTTTCTTCCGACCAACCACTCATTTCGAAATGATGGTGAATAGGGCTCATTTTAAATATTCTTTTACCTGTTTTCTTAAACACAGCAACCTGCAACATTACCGAAAAGGCCTCTAACAAATATACTATACCTGCCAATAGCAACAATACAGGTCTGCCAATACCAAAAGATAAAGCTATAACTGCACCACCCAAGAACATTGAGCCTGTATCACCCATAAACACACGTGCAGGGTGAAAATTCCAAATCAAAAAGCCCATACAAGCCCCTGCCAAAGCGCAGGAAATAATGTTGTAAGAACAGTTACTTAAATAACCCGATGCTAAAATAAATCCGCAAGAAACCACCATTGTAACGCTGGCAGCCAAGCCATCAATACCATCGGTCAAGTTAACGGCATTTGTAAAACCGTAAATAAACATTAAGGCTATTGGCCAGAAAATAATGCCTAACCCCGAAATAACGCTAACATCACCAACAAACGGTAGCCATGTTGTTGTAACGCCCGATAAATAAAGGGTTGATAAATATGCAGCCGACACAAATAATTGTAAAAAGGTTTTTTGCTTGGCTGTTAGGCCTAAATTTCTTTTTTTAACAACCTTAATATAGTCATCAAAAAAGCCTATTAAACCCATACCTACAGCTAAAGCAACGCCTGCAACAAACCTTGTAACATTAGCAGAATATTTTAATTCTTGACTTATTTTAGTGGAAAATATTCCTCCAAAAGTTAAAGCAACGGCAATGCCTGCGGCAAAGCCCAAAAAAATCATAATTCCACCCATTGTTGGCGTGCCTTGCTTTTTTTGGTGCCACTTGGGGCCAATATCTAAAATAGTTTGCCCAAACTTAAGTTTATGTAAAAAAGGAATAACTATTTTGCCCGATGCCGCACATATTGCAAAGGCGGTTAATGCGGCTATTACAGGTGTAAAATCCATATTTAACTCTCCTTTATTTTTGTTTTAAGGCCTCGGCCACAATTTCACGCTCGTCAAAATGTATGGTTTTATCCTTTAAAATCTGATAGGTTTCGTGGCCTTTACCTGCCAAAACTATTATATCATTAGTTTGAGCATTTTCTACAGCAAATTTTATGGCATCTGCCCTATTTTCTATTACTTTATAAGGTGTTTTAGTTCCTTTTAAACCCACCAAAATATCATTTATAATGCTTAAAGGTTCTTCGCTGCGTGGGTTGTCGCTGGTAATAATAACATAATTAGCATATTGCGCAGCAATTTTGCCCATTACTGCACGTTTTGTTTTGTCGCGGTCGCCACCACAGCCAAATAAAACAACAAGTCTTCGGTTTTTAAACTCTTTAAATGTGCGCAAAATGTTTAAAAGACCGTCGGGGGTGTGGGCGTAGTCGATAATTACATTAAAATCTTTGCCTGTGGGCACAACCTCTGCCCTGCCCTTAATACCGGGCATTTTGGCTAAAGAATTTGCAATTATATTAAGCGGTATATTCAACTCTAATAAAGCCGAGGCAGCCGCCATAGAGTTGTAAACCGAAAATCTGCCGCCTGTTAAAAGTTTAATTTCGTTTATTAAATTATACCCAACAAAATTATAAGATAAACCATCGGGCCTGTAATTAATATTTTTAGCCGAATAGGTAGAAGAATTGCTAATTGCAGAATATGTAACTTTCTTGCAAGTGCAAATTTCTTCTAATCTTTTGCCGTAATCATCATCCACATTAATAACCGCCGTTTTACACATTGAAAATAATTTGCATTTAGCATTAAAATAGTTTTCCATGGTAATATGGTAATCAAGATGGTCTTGTGTTAGGTTAGTAAAAACAGCCACCTCAAAATTAATGCCATACACACGGCTTTGGTCTAACGCGTGAGATGAAAGTTCCATTACAACATATTCGCAACCCGATTTTTTCATTAAATTAAAAAGTGAATTAAGTTCGTACGCACCGGGTGTTGTGTTAGAGGTTGGTATTTCCTCATCGGCTATCATATTATGTATTGTGCCAACAAGGCCAACCTTTTTTCCGGCGGCTTCTAAGGCGCTTTTAATCATATATGTAACCGAGGTTTTACCGTTGGTGCCTGTAACACCAATGAATTTTAAATCTTTTTCAGGGTGAGAAAACCAAGCTGCACTCATTTGAGCAAACGCAATGCGAGTGCTTGGCACTATTATTTGGTTTTTAAGCCCTGTGTCGCGCTCGGCAATAATTACAGCAGCGCCCGATTCGGCAGCGGTAAAAGCAAATTTATGGCCATCGGCTAAACTTCCGTTTATGCAAACAAATGCATCGCCTTTTTTTACCTTGCGACTGTCGCTGGTAATTCCGGTTATTTCGATGTCAGAAAATTCATTTTTTGGAATGTTTAAAAGTTCTTTAAGTTTCATAATTTTCCTCGTTAATCTGCTACATTATCGGCACTAATATCACGGAAATATACCGTAATAACACTGCCTTTTTTAACCTGCGAACCACTTTCAATACTTTGCTTATAAGCCACTACCCCGCCCGAAGCAGTGTTGCCCGAGAACTTAATGTTAAGCCCATTATTTGCAGCAGTTGCATTGGCTGCCGAAACACCAAGCCCTGTAAAATTGGGCACCGTGGTTGTTGTTTCGGTTTCTTCCGACTCCTGAGTATATAAAATAACGGTGCCACCTGCGCTAATTGTTTCGCCGGCTGCCGGAATTTGCTCTAAAACTGTCTCGCCGGTGCCAATTACCTTATAGGTTAAATTACTGTTGGAAATTTTACCCTTAGCAATTGTAACGCTCTCACTAACCACGCTTGGTACTGTTATTGAAAGTTTAGCAAGTTCGGCTTCGGTATATTTTGGCTCATAACCTAAATATGGTAAAACTTCGCTTAAAATTTCGGCACCAATTGGGGCTGATACAGCCGAGCCATAATATTGCCCTGCGCTTGGCTCATCCACCATAACCAAAACTGCAATTTCAGGCTTGCTTATTGGTGCAACAGCTAAATAAGAAGCAATATAATGGTCTTTGCCGTCGCCGGAGGTTATGTTTGTTATAATTTTTTGTGATGTACCTGTTTTACCACCGGTTTCATAACCAGCAACATACATATTTTTAGTAACACTTTTTGAAACAACGGCACCCATCATAGTGCGAATAGTTTCAGAAGTTTTTTGCGAAACAACCTGTCTTTTAACGGTAGTGCCAATGGTTTTTTCAACATTTCCTTCGCTGTCTAACACCTTGCCAACAACATGAGGTTGAACCAAATATCCTCCGTTAACCGATGCCGCAACGGCGGTTATCATTTGAATTGGAGTAATATTAAAAGTTTGACCAAACGAAGAAGATGCTAACTCTACGGGGCCCATAGCACTTGTTTTATGGTAAACCGATTGTGATTCGCCGGGCAAATCAATGCCGGTTTTTTGAGTTAGTCCAAAAGCTTCAAAATATTTTACAAACGTTTTGCTGCCCACTAATTGCCCCACCATGATATATGCGGGGTTACAGGAATTAACCATTGTGTCTAAAAAGCTTTGTGTTCCGTGGCCGCGTTTATGGCAGTGGTAGGTTTGACCTGCAATGTTTATAGTATAGTTGCAAGTAAAGGTTGTGTTTAAATTAACTAAGTTTTCGTCTAATGCCATAGAGGCAGTTATAACCTTAAATACCGAGCCAGGCTCGTATGTGTCGGAAACCGCTTTATTACGCCATTGTTTATTTAAAAGTTCATTTCTTAAGGCAGATTTTGCATCATCACTGGTTTCTGCATCCACCAAGGCCTGAGCCTCGGTTGTTAGCTTAAATGGTTCGTTAGGGTCAAAATCGCCCTTAACGGCTAAAGCTAAAATTTCGCCTGTGTTAACATTCATAACAACACAAGCGCCTCTTTCTTGGGCAGCATTGGCAATTACGCCCGATTCCAAATATTTTTCGGCAATGTACTGAACATAATTATCAATTGTAAGAACCAAAGATTTGCCCCTTATTGCCTGTTCTACTCGCTCATAAGTAAGTTCCATATTGGTGCCTTGGGCACTTTTAGCGGCCACTACTCGACCGGCAACTCCGGTAAGCGATGTATTATAATAACTTTCAATGCCTGCTAAACCTTGGTTGTCGCTACCAACAAAACCAAGCAGCACAGAGGCTAAATTGTTGTTGGGGTAATATCTTTTTGTGGTTTCATCAAGCCCAATATAATTTGCTAATTCTAATTTTTCGTTTTGGGTAATAAAATTACGAACCTTATCGGCAATATCTTTATCAACCTGTTTTTTAACAATTACATAATAGGTGTTCTTTTCGGTATAACCATAAACAGTTTCGCGGTCTAATTCTAAAATTTGTGAAAGACCGTCGGCAATAGTGTTTTTTACGGTGTTTTTCAGGTTTTCATCTTTAAGTTTAGTTATTCCATTAGGTGTTATGTAAACCGTCCATGCGTTAGAACTGGTAGCCAATAAATTCATATTTTTATCATAAATATCGCCACGTGGAGCTGTAATTAGCGTATCGTAAAGTTGTTGTTCAAGGGCTTCGTTTTGATATTTTTCGCCATTTATAACTGCAATATCTACAAGGCGCACGGCCGAAACCCCTACCGTAAAAATAACAAGGGCTACCATTATACTTAATATTCGCATAACCATTGATTTATTGGGTTTTACAGCCATTTTAACACCTCCGAAAAGTCCTCTTGAACGCTCGAAAACGAGAGTTAAAAAATCTCTAACTCTCGTATCCTAATATACTATTTAAATTTTCTTATTATTACCAAATTAGGAATAAACAATTACTATTCCTCCGAAACTACTTTTTTGCCTGTTTTAAGTACAGCTGCATTTTTTTGGTTAACTCGCATATATACCACCTGCGATTTATCCATTTTTTTCATGCCTATAGATTCAGCAGCTTCTTCTAAATTATTATAAGAAATAATATTTTCAAACTTAACATTAAGTTTTGTTATTTCGGCGTCAAGCAAGCTTATTTCTTTATTAATATCGTTAATTTTTGAAGCGGTTTCGGTAATGCAAACCCTTAAAAAAATGTTACCGCAAACTGTTGCCAAAATTAAAGCAGCAACCACCACCGACATTACACTGGCCGAAGCCGCACGAGCTTTGCGTCTGGTGCGCTGTGTAGTCTTTTTTTCGGGCATCTTAATAATATTATTCTGGCCGGCAACATTTTTCTCTTTAGGCATAAACAAATTGAAATCATATGCAAGGCTATCGTTATAATATTTAAGATTATCCATTTTCTTCCCCTTCTTAATCCTTAATAATTGTTCTCAAAATAGCGCTGCGAGCGCGTGTGTTTTCTTTTAATTCATCTTCTTGTGCTGTTACAGGTTTTTTGTTTAACAAATGTCCCCTTGGCTTTTTGCCACAAACACATATTGGAAAATCGGGCGGACAGGTGCACCCTGTGCAAAACTCTTTGAATTTTTGTTTAACAATGCGGTCTTCTAACGAATGAAAGGTTATTACTGATAACACGCCGCCAACATTTAACAGGTTGAAAGCCGATTCAATTGCACCCTCTAAAATTTCGAGTTCGCCGTTTACAGCTATTCTTAAAGCCTGAAAGCTTTTGCGGGCCGGGTGTCCGTCGCGGCGGGCTGCCGCCGGATATGCCGCAGATATAATGTCGGCCAACATATAGGTTGTGGTTATAGGCTCATCCTGCCTTGTTTCCACAATTTTTTTAGCAATTCGGTTGGCAAATTTTTCTTCGCCATATTTAAATAAAATATTTGCAAGTTCTTTGGCAGTTAAATTATTAACTAAATCGGCAGCCGAAGTGCCGCTTTTGCTCATTCGCATATCAAGCGCTGCGTTTTTATGAAAGGAAAAACCACGCTCGGCGGTATCTAACTGGTAAGAAGAAACGCCTAAATCAAGCAAAATTCCATCCACTTTGCTTATGCCCTCGTTATTTAAGGCATTGGCCATATCTTTAAAATTGCTATGAATTACCTTTGCCGGATAACCCTTTAGCCTTTCAGTAGCAACCATAACGGCATCGGGGTCGCGGTCAAGCGAAAACAACCTGCCGCCCTTTAATTTTTTGGCAATTCCCAACGAATGCCCTGCGCCACCTGCGGTGCCATCTACATAAATGCCATTCGGCTTAATATTTAAAGATTCAATTACCTCGTTAAAAAGCACGGGTTTGTGCGAAAATTCCATTTTTACCACCCTTATAGGCCAAATTTATCGGCATCTAAAAATACAGATTCGGGGGTAAATTTATCTTCTTCGAGCCATAATTCAGAACTCCAAAGTTCAATGTAATTATTCATACCAATTAGGTGTGCTGCACTGTTAAGTTGTGCATACTCTCGCAAAACGGGTGGAATAACCACTCTGCCTTGTGCATCGAACTCGACATTAAAGGCGCCATCAAAAATAAAACGCTTTAAACCACTTGCCTGCGAAGCCGGCAGCTCGGCAATTTTTTCAACCAAGGCTTCCCATTCGGAAAACGGGTAAATGCAAAGGCAACGCTTGCCGCTTATGCCCCTGCATATAATAAAGTTCTCACCTAAGTCGTCGCGGAATTTTGCAGGTACAAAAACACGACCCTTTTTATCTATAGTGTGGTCATATCCTCCGTAAAGCATCGTGTTTCACCTCCAAATTAACCACTTTTAAACACTTTGGTGCATTTTTTAGCCACTTTGCACCACTTTTATTTGTATTATACAACACTTTTTTTAGAATTTCAATAGTTTTTTTAAAAAAATTTAAAAATTTTAAAATAAAAAACCGAGGCTTTTTTAAGCCTCGGTAAATCGTTTTTATATTATAATATTAACTTTAAAGTCGGTGTGGCAAGAAGGACATTTAACCCCGTGTTTTCCTTTTTTATTTGGCAGACGCAACACCGCTTTGCAGTTTGGGCATTTTCTGTAACGTTTATATTTAAAATCACGAATGCGCTGCATATTATATTTAAACCATGCAATGCATTTGTAAAAAACACGCTGAAACCATTCATTTTCACGGCGGCGTGCCGCAATATTGCGTGAAAGGCACCGAAAAATTACGGTTAGCAAAACAGTCCACTGAATTAAAAAGAAAATTGTTATTGAAAAAACATTACGCGCTATTACATTTATTATGGCAATTATAAAATAAAGCACCAATAAAGCAAAATTAAAGGTATCGTTGCCGTACCTGCCATAAAAAAAGTTTGATAGCCACTGTTTTATTTTCCACATTAAATATACACCTCGGTTATATTATACATTTAAATTATGAACAAATTTAGAATTTTTTAAAATTTTTTCACCTAAATAAAAATATTTCATAAAATATATAAGTAATTTTATGAGGTGATTTTTTGGAAAAAAATATTGATTATTACATTAAGCAAATGCAAAATTACAAAAAATTAAGTAAATTTAATGATAGTTTGGAAGAAAAAGTTGTTCCCGCCCTAAATAATAATAACGATAAATATGCCCAAGGGATTTTAAAAATATCGGTTACACATTCAAAAGGCACCTTCCCTGTTCCTAATGCAAGTTATTTTGTTTATGATAACGGTGGTTTAACCGTGGCCGACGGGCAGACCGACGAAAGTGGAATTTCACCCGAAATAACATTGCCCTCATTGCCCACTAACATTACCCAAACCCCCGGCACCGATTTTGCAAAATCGGCGGTATTTTATAATGCGCTTGTTACAGCTGAAAACTTTATTGATTTAAAGATTAATAACATACCCATTTTTGAAAACATAAAAACAATACAGAATTTTGATTTAACATTTTTAGGCGCTTTAGAAAACCAAGAAACACAGATAATTAATTTACCAAACCAAAATACTCTTTAAGGTGATAATTATGGCAGTTTTAATACCGGTAATTCCCGAAACTATAACTGTGCATTTAGGCACACCAGACAGCAACGCACAAAACATTACGGTACCATTTGCAGAATACATTAAAAATGTTGCCTCAAGCGAAATTTACCCCACCTGGCCCGACGAAGCTTTAAGGGCAAACATATATGCCATTATAACATTTGCGCTAAACAGAATTTACACCGAATGGTACCCTTCTAAAGGATATAATTTTGATATTACAAACAGCACCGCATTTGACCAAGCTTTTTTTAATAACCGAGATATTTATGAAAATATAAGCATTATTGTTGACGAAATTTTTAACGATTATGTTGTGCGACAGGGCGAAATTCAACCCTTGTTTACACAATTTTGCAATGGCACCACTTCGCAATGCGCAGGGCTTTCACAATGGGGCACCGTAAATTTGGCCAACCAAGGTTACACACCTTACAGAATTTTACAATATTATTATGGCAACGATATTGGAATTGTAGAAGATGCACCCGTGCAAGATATTCCCGAATCTTACCCCGGCTCGCCGTTAATAATCGGCACCGCCGGCAACGATGTTAAAATTATTCAACAGCAATTAAACCGAATCAGGCGCAACTACCCCGCTATTCCCGAAATTAATATTACTACCGGTATTTATGATAATGAGACGGCCGAAGCGGTAAGAAAATTTCAACAAATTTTTAATTTAAATGTTACCGGGAATGTTGATAAATCAACCTGGTATAAAATTAAAGAAATTTTCAACGGGGTTAAAAAATTGGGCGAACTTGTAAGCGAAGGTTTAAAACTTGAAGAGGTTACTACACAATATGAACAAGAATTAACCGTGGGTTCTAGCGGATACCCCGTAACTACTGTTCAATATTACCTAAATGTTATTGCATATTTTAACCCAAACCTTAACACCTTCCCTATAAGTTCTGTATTTGATGGTAATACCGAAAATGCTGTGCGACGTTTTCAAGAAGAATATGGTTTGCCTACTACCGCTGTTGTTAACCGCGAAACCTGGAATAAAATAACAAATGTTTATTCCAATATTTTAGCCTCTCTGCCCGAAGGTTATGCTGGTGAAGGCGCAAAATTATACCCCGGATATTTTTTAACACCCGGGGCTGTTGGCACAAATGTTGGCGATTTGCAACGCTATTTACTGCTTATTTCTCAAACATATAACAACATTCCTGCCGTTACTATAAACGATATTTACGACGAACAAACAAGAAACGCTGTTTCAAGTTTTCAAAGCCAATACAATATTCCTGTAACCGGCAGCACAGGCCCTGTTACCTGGAGTAAAATTGCGCAAATTTATGATTCAATAATTTTTGGCGAGAGTTTATAAAACCATTTATTAATAACCAAAATCAAAATTGGAAAAAATATTTCAAAAATTAAAATAATTAGGTTTAATAAGTTGCTGTGCAAAATATTTTGCACAGCATTAATATTAGTAATTAAAAGCATTGCAATAAAAATTAATGTTATTATTGTTTTTTTATTTTTAAATAAGTTTATTATTACATTTATAATTACAGCAGATTTTATAAGGGTAGAAAAAAAGTATAAATAATAGGTAAAGCCATCCATTCGGCTGTAATTATTTGCAAAAGAAACCATTCCTGTAAGGGTGGCGTATGGGTAATTAACATTTCCTAAAACATTAGTGCCCAACACTGCTAAAATATTAAACACATAAATTAAAATCATAACAAAGCCAATTAATCCACCACCAAAATATATAACCTTGCTTTTTTGTTTTGGCAAATTTTTAAAAAATTGGGTTAAAACTATTAACTGCCCAAAACTGTGTATATAAAATGTTAAAGATTGATTTAAAACACCCGAAAAATTAAAATTTTTAAGGTTTAAATTAACTAAACTAATTTTATTCCCCGAGAGTATAAGCATTATTATAAAAATAACAAAAATTATAAAAAACGAAAAAAATGAAAATAAATATATGGCTTTTTTATGGTTTGCACCCAAATAAATAGTTAAAAAAATATAAATTACCGATATTAAAAATCTGGGTGTTTGAGGCAGTCGTGCAGTGTCAACAAAATTAATATAATCCCTTAATGTTATGCCTAAAATAACAAAACAAAACACCGCAAATAATATTTTTAAAATAAATATATTAGGCAAATTTTTAACATTAGCAATTATAAAACAAAAGGCAATGTTAAACAACAGGGCCAATAAGCACCCATAAAAAGAAAACTGAGAACCGGCACCTTTGGGGAATACGATAATGGTATTCCCCAACAAAAACACTGCCGTTAAAAAGATTTTATGTTTTAAAAATGCGCTATTTTCCATTTTCTTCCCCATTATTAATAATTTCTATGGTGTTGCCTAATAAAACAACTTTAGGTAAATCTAACAAGTTATTGTTTGAATTAATAATTTGCAATGCGGAATTTTTAGCATTTAAAAGTTTTATTTGTTCGGTTAATTTATAGCCTAATAAATCGTTATCTTCATTTTCAACCGATAAAATCTGCCCTGCATTATCTGCCCTTATTAAATTTATGGAAAGGCTTATTTCGGTGCTTTCTACACAATAATTTAAAATATTGTTTAATATTTCGGGTGTAATGTTTTGTCCTAAAATTATTACCGGCGTATGATAAAATGATATTTTTTTATTGGTTTTTGTTAATACATTCAAAACAGCGTTATTAATGCTGTCGCCTTTGCCTTTTATAAGTTTAGGGGAATATTTATCTTCACTTAAATTTTCAAAAATTTTAACATACTCTATTGTTAAATTATATTCATTATTAATATAATCTACCCCAATGGCTGAAGCCACTACCCTGTTTTCTGGCTCGGTATAATCGGAGTTACTGCAACCCGCCAACATCAAAACAAAACAAATTAAAATAAAAAATACAATTTTCTTAATCATAAAACTTTCTCTTTTGTCTTATTAAATTTTTGGTAAAAACAAATGGTCTTTTTATCATTAGCCACCACGGTGCCCTTATTATCGTATCTTTTAAAGAATTTTTTGTAAACTTAGTTACTGTGTAAACATAATCGACACCGAATGAATTTAATGAATACAAATGAATGTGAAGTATTGTAAATCCCACAAAAAAGCCAAAAATTCCTAAAAATGACGATAAAATAACTAAAAATATTTTTGAATAAACTACCGCCAATTTTAACCTTGGCACCATTAAGCCAGCAATACCGCTTAAGGCAACCACTATTAATAATGGAGCCGAAACAAGTTTGGCATCAACTGCGGCTTGACCTACCACCAAACCGCCCACAATGCTTAATGCATGCCCTACGTTTTGCTGCATTCGAATCCCGGTTTCTTTTAAAATTTCAAAAATCAGAATTAAAATTAAACACTCGGCAAATGATGGAAATGGTATTCCCCCGCGAGAAGCCGAAACCGATATTAAAAAAGATGCAGGCAATAAATTTGGGTGAAATAATGTTACCGCCATATATAAAGCCGGCACCATTACCGAAATATTGTAGCATAAATACCTTAATGCCCTGCCAAAAAAGGCGTAAATATAATTTAAATAATAATCATCATCTGACTGAAAATTTTCGGCAAAAACATATGGCACCGTTAAAACAACAGGCGTGCCATCTACCATAATAGCCACCTTGCCTTCTAACAACCTTGCCGCAACAATATCGGGGCGTTCGGTGCTGCCCGCCGTTTTAAAAAGTGAGAATTTATTTTTATTTATTAATTCGTTAATATAATTACTGTCTAAAATACCGTCAATATCAATTTTGCTAATTTCTTGTTTAATAAATTTTACCAATTTTAAATCTGCCACCGATTCTAAGTAGCACACAAAAACATTAGTAACTGTTTTTCGGCCTATTATTAACCTTTCAAAACATAAATCGGGGGTTGATAATTTTCGGCGCAACATTGCAGCGTTTAACACCAGAGCTTCGTCAAAACCTTCACGCGGGCCCTGCTGAACACGCTCATCACTGGGTTCCGAAATCCCCCTTGTGCGCCAACCTTTTGTGTTTACAATTAAAGCAGTGCTGCAATTACTAAATAAAAGCACGGTATCACCCAGGTTGATTCCCTGAATCATTTTCAAAACATCGTTAGTTTCGGTAACTTCATCGTTAAACAAAATTTGTTTTCTTACAACCGTGGCAATATTTTTGCTAATTGGTTCTACCTTTGTTGTTAATAATGGCCTAATTATTGATATATTAAACTTTTCAGCATTAACCATACTATCTATAAACAAGGCAGCACAATCAAAATTTAAGCCGTTTTTAACATGTATTTCTCTTGTGCGGAAAACGGCATCTTTAGAGAATATTTTTTTAAAATATTCTAAATTTTTTTTATAATTTTCGGTTATTTTTTTATTTTCAAAATTTTTAATATCTTTGTTCAATTAATTCACCGAAAATATTTTTTCATTTTTTTAAAAATTTATACAAAAAACACCAAGCAAAACTTGGTGTTTTTTACTTTATGCAATTTTAAGACTTAAACGCAATTTATCCGAAATCATGGCAATAAATTCACTGTTGGTTGGTTTACCGCGGTCGTTTTGTATTGTAAAGCCAAAATAAGAATTCAGCACATCAATATCTCCACGGTCCCAAGCTACCTCAATAGCATGGCGTATTGCCCTTTCAACTCTGGAAGAGGTTGTATTATGTTTTTTAGCAACCGTTGGATATAAAATTTTGGTAACCGAATTAATAGCCTCAATATCGGTTATGGAAAGAATTATGGCCTCGCGTAAATAGTGGTAACCTTTAATATGAGCAGGAACGCCTATTTGGTGCATAATTTCGGTTACCATTAATTCAAGTTCGTATTTTGAAACCGAATCATTATTACTTGAGTTATAAGTATTATTGGCGGCATAGTTACAAATTCTGTCGGCAAAGGCATTAATATCAAACGGTTTTATAAAATAAAAATCAGCACCGGCTTCGAGTGTTTCTTTTTCTAATTTGGGGTTATCAAAACTTGACATTGCCGCCACAAAAGGTTTGTTATGTGCATTAATATTTTTAATGTTATCTAGCACCCCTATTATATCTAAGTTTGGCATAAAAACATCGGCAACTACAATATCGGGTTTAAGTTTAGAAATATTATCTAACACCTTAAAACCATCTTTTTCGCAAAGGGTTACATCCATATTCCTTTCACTTAAAATTTTACTAAGTGCATTTCCAAGCTCTGTAGATTTATCGGCTACTAAAATTTTTGTCTTTTTTACCATATTATCGGCTCCTTTTTCTATCTTTTATCCATATATTACCATATAATATTAGAAAAAGCAATAGTTTTTTTATTTTTTTGGAAAAGTTTTCTCATTATATTGGAATTTTTGTAGAAAACAACAAAAAAATAAAAAACTACGAACAATTATGTTCGTAGTTTTTAAAATTAATTCACGTTAATGTTAAGGTAAGCAAATTGTGTTTTAAGGTTGCCTATTGCTGTGGCTTCAACGGGGCCGGTAAATACTTTTTTGCCTGTATATTTTTGGGTGAGCTCGTTCAAATAAACGTCTTTAGAGCCACCGCCAACAATATTAATACTGTCTACCTTTTCGCCAGTAATATCTTCTACCTCTTTAACCACTTTAGAATACGATTTTGCCAGAGTGTGATAAACACTGCTTAATAAATCGGCAATTTCAATATCACTTTCTTCTAAACAGTCTTTAATGGCGTCAATCATATTTTCGGGCGCTAACAGACGTTCATCGTTAGGGTTAAAGGTTTTGGTGTATGTGCTTTTTTGAGCCATAAACATCATTTCGTCGTATGTATATTTTTTATTTAAATTTTTTCTAATATTTTGGAACAGCCACATTCCCATAATATTTTTAAGAAAACGGAAGGTTTTGTTTACCCCGCCCTCGTTAGTAAAGTTGGCTTGTAAAGCACTGTCAGTCAAAACGGGATATTCGTTAACAGCGCCAATCAAACTCCACGTGCCCGATGATATATACATACTGTGCCCTTCTAACTTGCAGGCAGCAACGGCCGATGCGGTATCATGCGAGGGGGCAAAAATTACGGTGGTGTCAAAACCAACATATTCTTGAATTTCGGGTTTTAAATTTCCAATTACAGTTCCGGGTTCGTTTAATTCTCCAAATATTGAAGTTTTAATGCCAAGTTTGTTAATTAAATCAATATCCCAATTGCGTTCTTTGGCGTTTAAAAGAGCTGTGGTAGAAGCGTTGGTGTATTCATTTTTCATAACACCGGTTAGCCTGTAAGATAAATATTCCGGTATCATTAAAAATTTTTCGGCTTTTTCAAGTTTGCCCGATTTTGCATCGCAATAAAGTTGATAAATTGTGTTATAGGGTTGCCTTTGAATTCCGTTAATTGCATATAGTTCGGAAGGTGGAATAATTTTGTCAATTTCTTCGGGAATATTTGCAGTTCTTGCATCCCTATAAGCAACGGCCGGTAAAATTTCTTTATTTTGGGCATCAAAAAGAACGTAATCTACACCCCAGGTGTCAATCGCAACTGTGGTGGGTATTTTACCAAGTTCGGAACATTTTTTTAAACCCTCTAACACATTGTTGGTTAGCGACTCAATATCCCACTCTAAATTTCCGTTAACATTATTAAATCCATTTTCAAAACGATAAATTTCGGTGCATTCCATTTTACCGTTAATTTCTTGTGCTAAAATATGCCTGCCGCTTGAAGCGCCAATATCTATTGCTAAACAAAAAGACATAAAAAAATTCCCCTTAAATATAATATATAGATATTATAAATTAAACAAAATATAAAGTCAATAGGCGCCCTTTTTAAATTAGTTTAAAGCTTTAAAAAACACTCCCTTTTAAAAAAGGAGTGTTTTAATTAGTTGTTTACCATTTGTCTTCAGGCAAAAATATTCCGCCTGTTGGTTTTTTAATAACATTTTCATCTGAGTTTGAATTATTGTTATTAGAAGTTATTTGTTCGCTATTATTGGTTGTGTTATTAGACTCTGTTGATGGTTCTTGTGCCGAAGACGAATTATTATTAATTATTGTTTGAGAACTTTGATTAGTATTATTTGAATTGGTTGTATTGGTTGAATTGGTAGTATTAGTTGAATTGGTTGAATTGGTTGAAGTAGTAGTATTGGTTGTGTTAGTTATACCGGAAGTATTATTACTGGTTGTGTTGTAATTGTTATTAGTTTCTGAGTTAACGAACGACGAAGATTGTGGTGTTTCAATATTACCAACAATGTCGTTGTTTTTTTCTTTCTTTGAACCGCAACCCGATAAAATTAAACACAAAAAAACCAATAATAAAATCAAAGTTTTAAATTGTTTTTGCATAACATCACCATTCTTCATCGGGCAGAACAATTCCTTCGTCTTCTTTGTCGTGCACACTGGTGGTAATAATATCTTGTGCAATAAAATCTGTTATTTCTATTTCGGGTTCAATGTACTTTTTGTTTTCCATTTTAAATCCTTTCTTAATTGCGGGCTTTGCAATTAAACTAACGTTTTACCGGATATGAATTTGTAAAATCATCGGCTTCGGGGTCTTTAATTACGAAGTCGTTATTATCGTCGGTGCTATCGTCGGTAACATACGCATTTGCTGAATTGCCGTATTTCATCATTGCTTTTACTAAATTTGCAAGGGTGGTATCGGCACTGTTTTGCTTATTGTGAGCGTAAGATTCAATGCTGTAACAAACCGTATTGCTCACAGCAACCCCGTCTTTATGCATTGTTAAATACACCTTTTCACTCATTTGACCGGCGTTTAAGCCTTCAAATTCAAGGTAATACACACCGTCTTGTAAAACAAATTTATCTTGGTTAAAATTCCATTCGCCAACATCACTTGTAATTCTTAAACTTAACCCGCTAATATCTTCGGCCAAAAATTTAAATCTCATGGCAACCGAATCTTTTAAATTAAGACCTGCGCCCTTCCAAGTAATAATTGGATTTTCAACCGTATTATAGGTGGTGTTAAGTGAAGTTGTTAAAGTTGGGTCTTGGGCGGTACCCCAAGCAAGTTGAGCGTCTGTTAAATTAGAATTAACTAAATTATCAGTATTATGTTTGGTGTATGTTTGAGCCTGTGCACCGTAATGCAAAAGGTCAACAAGCAATGTGCGAAGCTCGGCATATTCGTTGGCGGAATATTTTGCCAATATATTGTAACAATAGGCGGCTACGCTATATTCTTTAACAGCGCTTGAATATTCAACACCGTTATATGTAGCATAAAGTGTTGCGCTAATGGTATCATTCATTTTGTTAGGCGCAATGTTATCAAAAGTAAACACATAACGGTCATCTTCGACATAATAAGACTTAACGGTTGTTCGCTTGCCATCAAGTTCAAAGACTACATATGGGTTTGTATATCCCACAGTTTCGAACAATGCTTTATCTACCTTGTAGTTAATTGCAAGGTTGTGGTGTAATGAAAGAGCCGCACCCTTAAAGGCAAGTTTGCGTAAAATTTGTGTTGTTTGATAATTAATTCCGTTAGTTTTAGCGTAGTTTATTGCATAAGCGTTGTCTTCGTCAATTGTTAAAGTCAGGTTGCCGCAGCCCGAAAAAGCAGCATAACCAATGCTTGTAATGCTTTCAGGGATAGTTACGCTTGTAAGATTAGAGCAACCCGAAAAGGCATAACTGCCAATGCTTGTAGTGCTATCCGAAATAGTTATATTTGTAAGGCCGGCGCAATTATAAAACGCCCAACTACCAATGCTTGTAACACTATCAGGTATAGTTACACTTGTGAGGTTTCTGCACTCGTAAAATGCATAACCTCCAATTTTGGTAACACCTTCTTTTATTATTGCTTTTGTTACTTCATTACCCCAAGGGAATTTTGAATAATCCATTGCACCATTGCCACTAATGGTAACCACTGTGCCATCGAGCACCCAGGTGCAATCACCCGTTGTGCCACTTGTTGCAGCACTTGCGGGTATGCTAAAAATCCCAGCCGAAAAAACCGATAACATTAGGCAAACAGTTAAAATAATTGATAATGTTTTTTTCAAAATTACTTCTCCTAAAACAAATATTGTGTCTACCAAAACTAATTATAATTTTACAGTATATATTATATCACATTATGTTAAAAAAAGCAATAAAAACACTCCACTGTTTTGGTGGAGTGTTTTTGATTACGATGCTTCTTTTAGTTTATTGCTTTCTGCCGCGCTTTGTGCGGTTTCGAGCATATTTTCCGCAAAGATACCGTAGCCTTTGGTTGGGTTGTCCACTAACACGTGGGTTATGGCGCCGATGAGTTTTCCGTTTTGGATTATCGGACTGCCACTCATACCCTGCACAATGCCGCCTGTTGTGTTAATTAGTTCTTGGTCGGTAACCTCAACGATTAAATTTTGGTAGCCGCCGGTGTTTTGTTTTTTAACAACGCACTTATAACTTTTTGGGGTTGCGCCGTTAATTGTGCTTATAATTATGGCTTCGCCATTAACTACCTCTTGTTTTAATGCAACCTTAATTAAATTATTGCTATTATAATTAAACCCATTGGTTTTGGCATATACACCCGATTCGGAATTGTTTGCTATGTTACCGTATTCGGTTAGAGTTATTCTTCCGTTTAATTCGCCGGGGTTTCCGACCTCGGCTTTTTTATAAGACACAATTTCGGCACCCACCAAAACACCAGAATTCACGGTTAAAAGGCTGCCTGTATCTTTATCGCATATGCCGTGGCCCAAACCACAAATCACATTGTTATATGGGCAATAAAAGGTTAATGTTCCAATGCCGGCCGAGCTATCTCGCACCCAAATACCTGCTTTATAAACACCCGTGCTAACAGAAATTTCGGGTGTTAGGGTTAAGGGTAAAATTCTGCCCTCTCTGTTAACAACAACATTAATATTGCGGCCGTTGCAGTTTTCAATTATTTCGCTAACATCTTGGTTAGTATAAACTTTTTTACCGTCGATAGTAATTATATAATCGCCTATATTAAGTCCGCATTTTTTAGCCGGACTTGAATTGCCACCCGATGTATCGACATCGCTTAAAGCAACGATTAAAACTCCGTCGGTGTAAAGTTTCATTCCAAAAGGCGAGCCCAAAACAACCACGTGAGAATCGCTTACCACCTGAACATTAGCTGTAGAAATTGGAATAATGCCAAACATATTAAGTTTTACCTTATAGTTGTTTCCTACACTTGAATTTAATTTTACTTCGGCTCTGCTTTGCCCTAAGTAGTGCGGAGTTACGGGAATATAGGAATTTATTTTTAATGTTTCACCGCTTAAAACTTTATAGTCGGCGTTCAAATTGTTTTTTAAATAAATTAACGCCCCAAACAAGCAAATACAAATAATTAGCAACAACGCCGTTATAGATTTTATTAAAATTTTAACTCTTTTCAAAAAAACACTTCCTTTACATGAGTTTATTTTTCTCGTATTTTTTTAGGTTATAAGAGAAAATTTTTTCATATAAAGGAAGTTTTTAAATTAAATTTTTATAATTGCTTCGGTTCTAACCAATACCGTTTCATTGCCAATGACCTCTATGTCTTGCCACGGAATAATAATGTCGTTATCACGGCCAAAAATTCCTAAAAAATGGTTTTTACCGTAAATTATAAGTGAATTTACAGCGCCGTTTTGGGTGTTTATTTCAATGTCGGAAACATTGCCCAAAACAGCGCCGTTTTTAACACAAACCACCTGTTTATTTTTTAACTCATCAATTCTGCACAACATAATAATACCCCCTGATATTACAATGTTATGCGGTGTTTTAATATTTTATTTTATTTAAAGCAAATTTTTCAAGGCGTGAGACCTGCGCTTGCGAAATGCCAACCTCGTTAGAAACCTCCATTTGTGTTTTACCTTGAATAAACCTTAAATTTAAAATCTTTTTTTCACGGTCGCTAAGATTTTTTATTGATTCTTTTATAGAAATTTCTTGCAACCAATTATTATCATCGTTATTATCGCCAATTTGGTCTAAAAAATATATAGTGTCGCCACCGTCGGAATACACAGGCTCATATAAAGAAACAGGTTCTACAATACTTTCAAGGGCGGTAACAATATCTTTTTCCGGAATATTCATTATTTTTGAAAGTTCCAATATTGTGGGTTCCCTTTTATGCTCGTTTATAAAATCTTCTTTTTGTTTCATGGCTTGATAAGCAATATCTTTTATTGAACGACTAATTCTGATTGCAGTATTATCACGCAAATAGCGCCTAATTTCGCCAATAATCATTGGAACAGCATAGGTTGAAAACCTAACATTATGGTTTAAATCAAAATTATCAATGGCTTTTATAAGACCAATGCAACCCACTTGAAAAAGGTCATCTACATTTTCACCGCGGTTTAAAAAGCGTTGTATAACACTTAAAACCAACCTTAAATTTCCGTTTATAAGTTCTTCTCTTGCAAATTTATTTCCGCTTTTAATGGCGCGCAAAAGTTCTTCTTTTTGGCTTTCTTTAAGAACAGGCAGTTTTGAGGTATCTACACCACAAATTTCAACCTTGCATTTATACATATTACCCCTCCGTTATGTATAAATTATTCCCTAAAAAGTGTTATATTAAACTTAAAAAATAAAAAATGCTTAACTTTCGTTAAGCATTTTTATTGTTCTAATATACTTTTAAAATATTCAAGCGCTTCATTAAATTGTGTGGTCATTAATTCTTTTTTTGAATCTAAAGAAACCCCACTTGAAACGATATTTAAAATTTCTGCTTTGGCAATTTCGGTGCGACCCAAAATCAAATTAACCAGTTCTTTTTTATTGGGGTAATTGCTTTCATCCAAACGGTTAATATAGCCTGTGGCTTTAATTATAATGTCGCCAATGGTTTGTGAACCTAACAAAATTTCTTCATTTAAATTTATTTCTTGCGGTTCTTCTTTTTTGGGTTCTTCTAAAACCGGATTTATATTTTCTTCCGGAATTACGGGCAAATTAACGGTTTTAGAAAGTTCTAATTCGTTAATTTTATTAAGACAATCTTCTAATTTAAGTTTTAGTTTTTTGTTTTCAAGCGAAAGTTTTTCATTTTGGTTTTTTAACTGTTGAATTCTGTTAAATAAATCGTTATTCTGCTTCATTAACAGTGTTTTGTTCACCTAAATCCCCCCGCAGTTCTACAAAAGTATTATTAAGGTTAATATTTTTCTTGGCTAACAAAGAATTTATACCGGTTTTGACAATATAATAAAGCACTGCAAAAACAGGAACACCAATTAACATGCCAACAATACCAAACAAGCCACCGCCCAGCATTATGGCAACAATTACCCAAAATGCTGAAAGCCCTGTGGATTCGCCTAAAATTTTTGGGCCTATTACATTACCATCGAACACCTGTAAAACAATTATAAAAATAACAAAATACAAGCATTTAATTGGGCTGTTTAAAAGTATTAACAACGCACAAGGTATAGCACCAATGTATGGACCAAAAATTGGAATAATGTCGGTAACGGCAATTACAACCGAAATTAACATTACATAAGGAAGCCCCAATATGCTTGAGCCAATGAAACAAAGAATTCCAATAATTAAGGCGTTAATTAATTTGCCATTAATGAACCCGCTAAATATGGCGTTACTTTTGTGAATACCTGTAATAATGTTTTCTACCCTGTTTTTATTAAATATGGCATATAAAATTTTCTTGCCTTGTAATTTTAAGGTTTTTTTATCACACAGAATATAAACTGCCACTATTAATCCTATTGCAAAATCCACAACAAAATTAACTACATTAATAACACCGCTTGCTAAATAAGTAGCATAAGTTGTGGCATTAGATATAAAATTAGTTTGGAACCAATTTTGTAAAGACGATGTTAAATTATTGAAAATTTGCAAAGCGTGTGAATTAGATTTAATAAAATCTTCTGCCATAACGGCTACCGAATTAAATTGAGAAGGTAAAATATTAATAAGAGAAACTATTGTGTTTGCAAATTCGGGTATAACCAAATAAAAGAAAACCGATATTATTAAAACAAATATTAACAAGGCAACAACGATGCCGCTTATTGTAGAAGTTTTTGAAAACTTGTTTTTAGTTTTAAAAATTTTATTTAAAAATTTATTAATATTTTTTTGAAAAAATTTTGCCATTGGGTTAACCAAAAAAGCAATTACAATACCTAAAACAACCGGTTGCAAAATAGTAAGGGTTTTGTTAAAAAAAGAAACTAAAACATCTAATTTAAAAATTGCAAAAAAGAATAATATTACTGCACAAATAACCAAAAAGGCAGTAAGACCTATTTTAAAATATGAAATTTTAGAGGTTTGTTGATTACTGTTTGAATTTTTCATTGCTTTTCCTCCAAAAAATAAAATATAAAAATATTGCCATAATTATTGAGCCTAAAATTCCGCCCGAAACATCAATTAAAACATCTGTAAATTGTGCACTCCGGCCCGAAACAAACATTTGGTGAAGTTCATCGGTAATGGCATAAAAAAATGTAAACGCCACCGAAAAAATTAACAGAACTGCTTTTTTGCACCAATTATATGTGCCTAAAAATCCATAAACAAAAAAGCCCAATAATGCATAAATTCCAAAATGTGCTAATTTTCTTAATATAATGTGGTATTTCTCCAAAACGATTAATTGCTCATTAATTGGCAAATTATTTAAATTTTTATCAAACAAAAAAATAATTTTTTGTAATAAAGAATTGCTTACAAAATTTGATTCTGCTGAGTTTTGCATGGAAAAACAAAAAATCAAACCCATCACTATAATAGAAAAAACAAGGCAAAAATATCTAAAAAATTTTTTATTCATAATACACTTATAGGGGCAAATAAATTGCCCCTTAATTTTAACGATTTATATATTTAAAGTTCATTGGGTTTACCCATTGCATACTGTTGGGTGAAGTTCCGCGTGAAATACCAAAATGCAGGTGCCAACCCGTTGACCAACCGGTAGAGCCAACATAACCTAATATTTGGCCGCTTGATACGGCTTGACCTGAAGATACAATAGCAGTGCGCATATGTGCATAAATAGTTGTATAATAATAGCCATTATGTTTGCCGTGTGAAACCTGCACATGATTACCATATCCTCCGCCGCAGCCGCAACTGCCGTTCTTTCCGTAATTGTGTGTGCAATAGTTAACAAGTGTGGTTACCACACCGGTGGCCGAACACTGTATATTTTTACCATTAATGCCCCAAGAGCCTAAATCTATACCCTTGTGGTTGCCTTTATGAACCGAGTCGTTGCTCATAAACGGGCAGGTCATTGGGAA
>JAFSIN010000027.1 GCA_017439765.1 Clostridia bacterium
CGCCATTGAGGGCAAAAAGCAAAACAGTTTTGGCAGTAAATTAGATTTAGACCTTAACACACCCCGCATTTTAGGCGGTATGCCCTACACCGCATATATTAAGGTAGCCGATGGCTGCAACAACTGTTGTACATATTGCGCAATTCCGCAAATTCGCGGTGTTTTGCGCTCACGCAAAATGGAAGATATTTTGCAAGAGGCCAACCGCTTGGCCGAGGGTGGCGTTAAAGAACTTATTGTGGTGGCGCAAGACACCACCGCCTATGGCACCGATATTTATGGTAAACCAATGTTGGCCGAACTTTTAAGCGAGTTGTGTAAAATAGAGGGGCTGCACTGGATTCGCACCCTTTACACCTACCCCGAAAAAATTACCGACCAACTGCTAAATACAATTAAAAACAACCAAAAACTTGTTAAATATTTGGATATTCCGCTTCAACATGTTAACGGTAACATTTTAAAGCGAATGAACCGCAGCGGCAATGCCGACACCATTACCGATTTAATTAAAAAAATCAGGCAGACTATTCCAAACATTACGCTCAGAACCACATTTATTACGGGTTTCCCGGGGGAAAGCGAAAAAGAATTTGAAGAACTGCACGGTTTTATTAAGCAAACCGAATTTAACCGCTTGGGTTGTTTTGCCTATTCGGCCGAAGAAAACACACCTGCCGCCAATTTTGAAAACCAAATTGACGAGCAAACAAAGCAGGACCGAGCCGATATTATTATGAACGACCAAATGTTAATATCGAGCAAACTTAACTGTCAAAAAATCGGCACCACGCAAGAGGTGCTAATTGAAGGCTATGACGATTATATTCGTTGTTATTTTGGCAGAACTGGGGCCGATGCACCCGAAATTGACGGAAAGGTTTTCTTTACCACAACAAAACCCCTTGTAATTGGCGATTTTGTGAATGTAAAAATTAACGACTCTATAGAATATGATTTATTAGGTGAGGCTATTTTATGAAAAATTTAAATTTACCCAACAAATTAACGGTTGCCCGCATTGTTGCAACCCCGATTTTTATGCTTTTGTTGCTGCTTAATTTTAAGGGGCATTATTTGTTAGCGCTTATTACCTTTATTGCAGCCTCACTTACCGATATGTTTGATGGCCGATATGCCAGAAAACACAATTTAGTTACCGATTTTGGTAAATTTTTAGACCCATTGGCCGACAAAATGTTAACCACCGCCGCACTTTTAGGATTTTTGGCCCGCGGAATTGGCACACAAATTGTTTGGATTGTGTTTATTGTGCTTTTTCGTGAATTTTTAGTGTCATCGTTAAGGTTGGTGGCCGTTAGCAGCGGCGGAAAAGTAATAGCCGCCAATATTTTTGGCAAACTAAAAACAATAAGCCAAATGGTTGCCATAATTTTTGCTTTATTTACCGAAATTGTAATTTCGGCCGTAAAAATCCCGCTGCTTTGCTCTTTTCTAAATATTTTAACCGACATTTTTTTGTGGGTTTCGGCCGCTTTGGCGGTTGTTTCGGGGGTTATTTATTTGCTCGATAATAAAACCTTTATTAACCCCGAAAAATAAATTTTAGTAGACAAATTTGAAAAAATAAATATAATATATATGTAAGATGCGTTTATAGGGAGAAGTAACGGTTTGTTTCCCTTAAGAGAGTTTTCCCCCCAGGCTGAAAAGGAAAACAGTGTGAAAAAACCGCCAAATGCACCCTCCAGCACATAAAGGGGAAATTTTTTAAAAAGTATCTTTTATGCGTACAGCTGCGTTAAAGCCTTTGAGTTATAAACAGGAGTGGAACCGCGAAACTTCGCCTCCGTTGCTTTTGCAACGGGGGTTTATTTTTTTAGGGGGAAGTTATGTTTAAAAGAATTAGAGAAGATATTGCCGCCGTTATGGAGCGCGACCCTGCCGCAAAAAACGCCTTAGAAATATTTTTCTTATACCCCGGCGTTAAGGCAATAAGAATGTATAGGCGTGCACACTTTTTTTACAAACACAATATGTTTTTTATTGCCCGCATGATTTCACAGCACGCCGCGCGTGTTACGGGAATTGAAATTCACCCCGGCGCTAAAATTGGCAGGCGTTTGGTTATAGACCACGGCCATGGTGTTGTTATTGGCGAAACGGCCGAAATTGGCGACGATGTTTTAATTTACCAAGGTGTAACTCTGGGCGGTACCGGCAAAGATGTTGGCAAGCGCCACCCCACCATTGGCAATAATGTTATGATAAGCTCGGGCGCCAAGGTTTTAGGCCCCTTTAAAGTTGGCGATAACTCTCGCATTGCGGCAGGTGCCGTTGTGCTTGAAGAGGTGCCCGAAAATTGCACGGTTGTGGGTGTGCCCGCTCGTGTTGTGCGCCGTGGCGGCGCCAAGGTTACACCACTCGACCAAATTCATATTCCCGACCCTGTGGCCCAAGAGCTTTGCAGACTTGAAATTAGAATTAAAGAGTTAGAAAACACTTTGAAAGAGGTAACAAACAATGAAAATATTTAACACATTAACCCGTAAAAAAGACGAATTTGTGCCAATAGAAGAGGGCACGGCAAAAATTTATGCCTGCGGCCCCACCGTTTACAACTATATTCACATTGGTAACGCAAGGCCGTTGTGTGTGTTTGATGTTTTGCGCCGCTTTTTAGAATGGCAAGGCTACAAGGTTACCTTTGTGCAAAACTTTACCGATATCGACGACAAATTAATTAAAAAAGCCAACGAAGAAGGCATTACCGTGCCTGAAGTTGCCGAGCGTTACATTAAAGAGTTTAAGGTGGATTCGCAAGGCCTTAACGTTAAAGAGGCCACCGTGCACCCAAGAGCCACCGAAAACATTGACGAAATTATAAAAATCATTAACACCCTTATTGAAAAAGATTATGCCTATTTATCGGGTGGAGATGTTTATTTTAGAGCCAAAAAATTTAACGAATAC
>JAFSIN010000028.1 GCA_017439765.1 Clostridia bacterium
TCTACCGCATAGCATGTGCCTAAAACATTGGTGATTTCGTGAATTTTTTTGTTTTTTGCCAACAAATTGGCAATTTCTACACAGTGCTTTTCGCCCATACCATACATAAGTATATCGGCGGTGCTTTCAATTAAAATTGAAGGTAAAACCTTGTCCGACCAATAATCGTAGTGGGCAAAGCGCCTAAGCGAAGCCTCAATTCCGCCAATAGCAATAGGAACATCGCCATAAAGTTCTCTTAATTTTTTGGTGTAAGCAATAACAGCTCTGTCGGGCCTTGCACCCGATTTACCGCCTGCAGTATATGCGTCATCATTACGCCTTTTTTTTGCAGCGGTATAGTGTGCCACCATGGAGTCAATGTTGCCGCTGTTTACAAAAAAAGCAAGCCTTGGTCTGCCAAACCGCATATAGTCGGAATCGCACTTAGGTTGTGGAATTATACAAACTTTATAGCCGGCATTTTCCAACACGCGCGAAATTATAGCGGTGCCAAAACTTGGGTGGTCAACATAAGCATCACCCGTAACAATTATAATGTCGGCATAATTCCATCCGTATTCTTGCATTTCGGATTTACTAATAGGTAAAAACGGCATAACAAACTCCTTAAACATTTTAATATATTTTAACATAATTTTAAACTTTGGGCAATAGGTTAATATTCATCTTAAAAAATTCATATATTTTTTTGAGGTGCTTTTTTATGAATTTTGAAAAAAAAGAAAACGCAAAATTTTTTATTTTTTTATTACAGATTTCGGCCGTTACGGTGTTAATTGTGGCGCTTACGGTTATAAAATTTTTAAACCCTAATTTATTTTTACAACTTAAAAATTTATATGTTTATAATTTTGAAGGCACAACTTCGGTTACCGAGGTAACCGAGCCCGAAAGTCAACTAAACATTACCAATAATCAATTAAAAATTATACCGGTATCGGTAAGCGCTAATACTGCCGCACACAGTTACAACAACAGTCTTATAACACCCTTAATAAATTACACATTAACCTCGGGTTACGGTTACAGAAAAAATCCATTTGGCAGTAATTTAGAATTTCATAAAGGGGTTGATTTAGCAACAAATAAGGGTGATATTATAATTTCTGCGGCATCGGGCAAGGTTATAACTTCGCAATTCAGCAATTCATATGGTAATTATATGGTTATTGAGCATTATGGTGGTCTAAAAACACTTTATGCCCATTGTGATGTTTTACTTAAAAATGTGGGCGATGTGGTTACCCAGGGCGAAATAATTGCCAAAGTGGGTTCAACAGGGCTTTCCACAGGCCCACACCTGCATTTTGAAATAATTTTAAACAACGAAAATATTAATCCAACCTATTTGCTTTCAAAATAAATATGAAATTTAGTGTTCTAAAAACAAAAATAGAGATTTCTTTTTTATTTATTGCCTTGTTATCGCTTGTGATTTTAACCGATACAACAGGGCTCATAATACCCACTGTTATTGCGGTTACACTGCACGAATTTTCGCATCTTTTGGCAATGAATTATTTTGGTTGCAGCCCTAAAAAAATTAAAATTATACCGGCGGCTATAGAAATTACAAGGGATTTTTGCCAAAAAAATTCACAAGAAATTATAATTTCTTTGGCGGGTTCTGTAGCAAACATTTTAACCTTTTTAATAACTTATTTTTTTCTTTTTAAAGGTAAAAATATGTTTTTTTTAAATTTTGCAGGGGTTAATTTTGTAATAGGTTTTTTTAATTTATTGCCACTAAAAAGTTTAGACGGCGGCAACATTTTGTTTAAAATTTTATGTTTTAAATTTAGCACCGAAAAATCCGAAAGAATTTTAAATATTATAAATTTTATAATAGGTCTGGCGGGCATTTTTGTGGGCATTTTTTTAATAATTAACGGCAAAATTAATTTTTCGGTAATTATAATGTCTATTTATATAATATTAACTGTAATTATTAAATTATAGTTGCAAGAAAGCAAAAATTGCGGTATCATTATACTATAAAAAATTTGGAGATAATTATGGATAATAAAACGTTAGAAAAATTAATGCTGTCGGTTCAAAAACCCGGTAGATATTCGGGCGGCGAAATTAACAGTGTTTATAAAAATAAAGATGAAGTAGATGTTAGGTTTGCCTTCTGTTTTCCCGATACATACGAAATTGGAATGTCGCACCTTGGAATGAAAATTTTATACTCACTTTTTAATTCCCGCAATGACATTTGGTGCGAACGTGTATTTGCCCCGTGGGTAGATTTTGAAAAGGTTTTAAGGGATAATAACATTCCGCTTTTTGCCCTTGAAAGCCGCGACCCTATTAAAAATTTTGACATAATTGGTTTTACTTTGCAGTACGAATTAAGTTATACCAATGTTGTTAATATGTTATCTTTAGCGGGGGTGCCAATAAAGAGTGCCGACCGCAAAACCCTGGCCCCTTTAGTAGTGGCGGGCGGCCCCTGCGCCTGTAACCCCGAACCCCTTGCCGATTTTGTGGATTTGTTCTTTTTAGGCGATGGAGAAGAAGTAGATTTAGAACTTATTGATTTATATAAAAAATACGGCAAAAATGGCGATAAACAGGCCTTTTTGCGTGAAGCTGCCAAAATCCCCGGGGTGTATGTTCCGTCGCTTTATAATGTAAATTATAACCAAGACGGTACCCTTAACGCCATAACACCAATATCGGACAACCCCGAAAAAATTACTAAAAGGGTTATTAATAACCTGGATGCTGCCCATTATCCCGAAAAATTTGTTGTGCCATATATTGAAATTGTGCACGACCGTGCCGTGCAAGAAATTTTTAGGGGTTGTATACGCGGTTGCAGATTTTGCCAAGCCGGCTATATTTACAGGCCGGTTAGAGAAAAATCGGTGGATGTTATTAATAAACAGGCCAAAACACTGTGCGAAAACACAGGGTACGACGAAATGTCGCTTTCTTCTTTAAGCACCAGCGACTATTCTAATTTAGAGCAATTGCTCAATTCGTTGCTTTCGTGGTCAGATGACAAAAAGGTTAGCCTTTCTTTGCCGTCGCTAAGAATTGATAATTTTTCAAAAGAGTTAATTGAAAGAATTAATTTTATTAGAAAAAGCGGTTTAACCTTTGCGCCCGAGGCCGGAACCCAAAGGCTTAGAGATGTTATTAATAAAAATGTTACCGAAGAAGAAATTATACGCACCTGTAAAATGGCTTTTGCAGGTGGATATACTTCTGTTAAGTTATATTTTATGTTAGGCCTTCCCACCGAAACCGACGAAGATTTAAAAGGTATTGCCGATTTAGCACAAAAAATTGTTGATGAATTTTATAAAACTGAAAACAGGCCTAAGGGCAAAAGCGTTAATGTTTCGGTAAGTGTTTCTACCTTTGTGCCAAAACCATTTACACCATTTCAGTTTGAGCCACAAATAACTAAAGACGAAATTGAAAGGCGTCAACAAATTCTTAAAGACAGCATTAAAACCAAAAAGGTTTCTTTGTCGTGGCATGATTCCCGCGTGAGTTTTTTAGAGGGCGTTTTCGCCCGTGGCGACCGCAGGTTAGGTGATGTAATTGAACGCGCAGTGCAACTTGGTTGTAAGTTTGATGGTTGGGATGAATGCTTTAATTTAGATTTATGGCTACAAGCGTTTAAAGATTGTGGTGTTGACCCTGCATTTTATGCTAACCGCCAACGCGAATTTACCGAGTTATTACCTTGGGAACATTTAGATTATGGTATTACCAAAGAGTTTTTAATTGAGCAAGATAAATTGGCTCATAACCAAACCACCACACCAAATTGCCGTGAAAAATGTTCTAATTGCGGCGCAACTTGCTTTAAAGGAGGGGTTTGTTATGAAAAACGTTAGAGTTTTTTACCGAAAAAAATCCCTTTTAAAATTTGTTTCACATTTAGATATGAATCGCTTTATGGTGCGTATGTTAAGGCAAACTAATATACCGCTTTGGTATACCGAAGGTTTTAATTCCCACGCTTATATTAATTTTGCCCTGCCATTATCTTTAGGGTTCGAAAGCGATTACGAGGTTATGGATTTAAAACTAACCGACGATAATTATTCCACTTTAACAGTAACCAAAGAGTTAAAGGGTGTAATGCCCAAGTTCTTAGAAATAATAAAAACAGAAGAGCCTGTATTTAAAACAGGCAGCATTGCTTTTGCAAAGTTTGAAATTAATTTTGAAGATAACGGAAAACTTTATAATAGTTTAAAAGAATTTTTGGGTTCAAATAACATTTCTGTTTTAAAAAAGAACAAAAAGGGCATTGAAAAAGAGTTTTCAATATCAGATAAAATTAATGGCTTTGAACTAACAAATAACGGTAATACAGTGTTAAAAATCATTTTAGCGGCAGGCAGCACAAATAATGTTAACCCTGCGCTGTTGCTTACTGCATTTGCCCAACACGTTAAATGCGAATTACCGTTTTATTCTGTTAACAGAACCATGCTTTACACAGAAAATATGGAAGAATTTAAATAAATTAGGGTGAAAAAATGTCTGGGGATTATAAATATACCGATGAATTTTTTAAAGAATATGAAAATAAATATATGTCTTATAAAAAATCAGAGGTTAATAAAAAAGCAAAACGGAAAAAGAAACATAATTACAAGTTGTTATATTATGTTGTTGTTTTTATTGTTAGTTTTTTAATAACCTTTTTTTCTATTAAAAAACCAACGGTGAATGAAAATATTAACCAAGAAATTGCATTGCAAAAACCCGAAACAGATATTACTGCTCAGGTTAAATTTAATTATACCGAGCCCGATGCAACAACAGTCTTGTTGGGTGCCGATGTTGACAGTGCATATGCCGTTTTTTTAGAGGCCGACAGTTTAAAAATTATTGCCGAAAAAAACTATAATAAAAGAATTTACCCGGCATCTATGACTAAAATTATGACACTTTTGGTGGCAGTAGAAAATATTAAAGATTTTAACGATACTTTCACAATGACCAACGAAATTATAGACCCGCTTTATATTAACGAGGCATCGTTAGCGGGTTTTTCAGGTGGCGAAGATGTTAAAATTATAGATTTATTATATGGTTCAATTTTGCCTTCAGGCGCCGAGGCCACCTGCGCCATTGCTAACTACGTTTCGGGCAGCGAGGCCGAGTTTGTTAAATTAATGAATAATAAGGTGGCCGAATTAGGCCTTAAAAATACTCATTTTGCCAACACAAGCGGCCTGCACAGCCAAGAAAATTATTCCACCGTTTACGATATGGCTTTAATATTAAAGGCAGCCATGCAAAACGAATTGGCGTGTAAGGTGTTAAGTACCTATCAATACACCACCTCTGCCACACCACAACACCCGGAAGGTATTTTACTTACAAGCACATTATTTAGCCGTATGGTTGGCGATGAAGCCGAAAACGGCGCCGTAATTATAGGCGGCAAAACGGGTTTTGTTTCGGAGTCGGGCAACTGCATAGCCAGTTTTGGCAGGTCTTTGGGCGGCAAAAATTATATTTTTGTAACTGCCGATGCTAACGGCCTTTGGAAATCGGTTTACGACCATATTAACACATATTCTAAATATGCAAACTAAAGCATAGCCCCCTTGATATTATCATAGGCTTTATACGGGGGCGTTTTTGTGAAAAAGTTTTTTAAACCAATTTATATATTAATTTTATTTGTTTTAGTTGTAATTGTTTTTTTATTAATTTTTCTAAAAAATAACAAAAATACCGCTGTGCAAAGCGGCAAAATTGAGGAAACTATAATTTTAGATGCCGGCCACGGCGGGTTAACTAATACTATACATTAGGTCCAAAACTGCCGTGAAAATTCAATATAAAACATCCCGAAAACTCGCTATTTAAGCGGGTTTTCGCCATTTTGCGATAATTTGAGGATAAAAGGCAAGATTAACCTACAA
>JAFSIN010000029.1 GCA_017439765.1 Clostridia bacterium
TGAACCCGTGGTTATAATAACAAGTTTTTCGGGTGGGTATTTTTTAATAGATTCAATATCTATTAGCACGCCATCGGCTACCTTTAAATAGCCAAGCTCGGCGGCGGTGTTAACAACATTTATCATGCTGCGGCCCGAAACTGCAACTTTACGCCCACACCTGACGGCTTCATCAATAATTTGTTGAATGCGGTGTATATTAGAAGAAAAGGTTGCAACTATTATACGGTGGCCGTCGGCCTTTTTAAATAGGTTAGAAAAAGATTCGCCAACAATTCTTTCCGATGCTGTAAAGCCGGGGCGCTCGGCATTGGTGGAATCGGCAAGCAGAGCCAACACACCTTCACTGCCAAGTTGGGCAAATCTGGCCATATCAATAACCTTATCGTCTATTGGTGTGGTATCTATCTTAAAATCGCCCGTTTGCACAACAACGCCTGCAGGGCACCTAACGGCCACTGCAACGGCATCGGGTATAGAGTGGTTAACATGAATAAACTCGACCGAAAAGGCGCCAAGTTTTATAATGTCGCCCGGTTTTACGGTGTTTAACTTGGCACCTGCTGCCAAGCCGTGCTCTTTTAATTTACCCTCTACCAAACCAAGAGTTAGCCTTGTGCCGTATATTGGCAAATTAAAGTTTTTAAGCAAATATGGTATGCCGCCAATATGGTCTTCGTGCCCGTGGGTTAAAACAAGACCCTTAATTTTATCTTTATTTTTAATAACATAATTAAAATCAGGAATAACAATGTCTATACCCGGCATTTCTTCATCGGGGAAGGACATTCCGCAATCCACCAAAAACATATCTTCGCCGTATTCATACAAGGTAATGTTTTTTCCTATTTCATCTAACCCGCCAAGCGGAATTATGCGCAGGGGTTTAACATTTGTTTTGTTAACCCTGTTGGTTTTATTTTTTGCAGCCGGCTGCTTTTTTTGAGGCGCTTTGGTGTTGCGCTTTTGGGGCTGAATTTTTTTATTATTAAAGTTAGGCTTTTTATTAGCCTTTTTGTGCATCTTTTTTTCTTGCTCCATATTTTTCCTCCACTGAAATTTATGTATGCTTTAATACCGGCTAAACCGCGTCAAAAAAAGCATTTTAATTATATGTTAATATATTTATATATAATAAATCCATAGTATTACATTTTATTGTACATTTTATTACCCCCAATTGTCAAGTATATTTAGATTATTGGTTATAATAAAATATTTTAAACAACTATTTATAAATTAAAAAAACAAACGGGCAGAAAACCTACCCGTTTGTTCTTAATCATTATTTTCAATATTTTCTAACGCATATTTGCAACACTGCAAAACCAATAAATTAAAAGAAACATTATTTTTTTGTGCTGTATCATTCAGCTTTTCAAACAAAGATTCGGTAAACCTGACCGTTCTTGCAACATTTGCACTTTTTAATTCGTTATCAATTTTAAACATCTTTCATCACCATAATAATATTATGCTTATTTTTGGTTATATTAATATAACCAAAAATGGTTGCATTAATGCAAACTGTATATTATAATATTACCGAGGTGGTATTATGGAATGCGAAAATCTGTTTTGCATATATCAAGAAAATAATCACTGTATTTTAAATGAAATTACCTTAGACATTGTAGGTCAATGCGACAGTTGTATTTATGTGGAAATACCGAAATTTGAGTTAGAAAATTATAAAATTCAACTTAGAAATAAATTAAAAAGTTATTAGATTTATATTAATTTTCAATTTTACACTGCTTTCCTGCGTGGTCGATTTCATAATTTTCTTTATAAATTAAATCTTCAATAAACACAAACTCATACCCCTGCTCTTTAAGGCATTTTAGGATATTTGGCAATGCCGCTGGGGTAAAATCGGCGTCGTTGTGAAAGAGTACAATTGCGCCGTTGTGCGCCTTTGAAACCACCCTGTTGCAAATGCTTTCGGCCGTTGCGTTCTCTTTCCAGTCAAGGCTGTCAATTGACCACTGCATGCAATACATATTCATTTGCTCCACAGCGGTAATGGTGCTGTTGTTATAGTCGCCATAAGGGGCCCTGAAAAGCGTTGGGGTAACACCCGTTATATTGGCAATTTTTTGGTTACAGGTGTTAATTTCGTCGGCCATTTGGGCTGCACTTAACTGCGGCATATGAGGGTGTGTGTTAGAATGATTATGAATTTGGTGGCCGGCCTCGTGTAGTTGCTTGACCGACTCGGGATATTTATCAACCCACGCACCAACAACAAAAAAAGTGGCCGGAACATCATATTCTTTTAAAATGCTAATTAGCGTTTCGGTGTCGTCATTTCCCCAGGCGGCATCAAAACTAATGGCAATTTGTTTTTCGGCGGTATCTACACAATAAATCGGCAGTTTTTTGTTCTGATTGGCAAACCCCGTTACCGAGCCTAATAATATTGCGGCCGAACACACAACCGCGGCAATACACACCATTATATGCTTTTTGGTTATTACAAAAAATTTCATAAAACATCGCCTACCCTTTAAAAAATTATATGAAAGATGGGCGTGTACATATTCAAAAAAAGCTCGGTTTTAAAAACCGAGCTTAAAAATTATTCTACAATATTTTTAATCTAACTGCCTTTTTGCACTAGCAGGGAGCCTATTGCCACCTTTAATTTAAGCATAAAAAAAACACACATTGCTGTGTGTTTTTTGTGTTGGCACCTACTTATTTTCCCAGGCAGCTGCCCGCCAAGTATCTTCAGCGCAAGTAAGCTTAACTTCTGTGTTCGGAATGGGAACAGGTGGACCCTTACCGCAATCAGCACCAACTAAATATCACCTCATCGGCGACAAGCAATATATTACCACAACAAAAGCCGTTTGTCAACACTTTTTTTAAATATTTTTTAAAATAATTATAGCCCCTTATTTTAGGGGCTATAAAACCTATTTTGTAATTTCAATTCCGCCCTTAGAGCGTATATTCAACAGGTAACAACTGCCTTTTCCAAAAACACTTTCTACCATTTGTTTGTAACTTAAAAGCTGGTTGGTTGGCAAAAACACCTGTATTGTTCCGGCAAAGCCACCACCGTGAACACGGCAAACACCTTTAATATTATTTTCGTTAAAAAACTGCTCGGTAACGGCTAATGCTAAAGATATTCCCTGCTCTTGCACGGCCGAATTAGAATAAACATTTTGCAAATATTTAAAAGAAGATTCACCCGATGCTCTAACCAATCTTAAAAATTCGTCAAAATCATTATTTTTTAACGCTTGTTTTTCAAGTTCTGCGCGCATATCTTCATTAAAAAAGTGAATAGCCCTTAACACTGCACGGTCGCCGCATTTGTTACGGAGACGAGCAATGTTTTTATAAAAATCTTTAACACATACTTCTCGCAAAAAGCTAACGCCGAAAAATTCACTTACGCTACGGCATTCAAGGGTAATGTCGGCGTAATCGGATGTTAAGTTAGCGTGGTTGCCGCCTGTGTTAACAACACAAAGCGAATAGCCATGTGCTGCTAAATCAAAATTAACCTGTTCTACAACAGGGTTTTTGGGGTCGGCAAAATCAATTGCAGTGAAGCCGCCCAAAGCGCTGGCAGATTGGTCTAACAGGCCGCAAGGTTTGCCAAAATAAACACTTTCGGCTTTTTGGCCCATTTTTGCAATATCAATATTGCTGACATTACCACTAGCAAACATACCATTTAAAACAGTGCCAATTAAAACCTCAAACGCTGCCGAAGAAGAAAGCCCCGAACCTTTTAACACATTAGATGTTGTGTAGGCGTTAAAACCACCTAAATTATAGCCTGCGGCCTTAAACTCGGCGCACATTCCACGTATAAGTGAAATGGCACGACCGGTTTCGTTAGGATTAACTTCTAAATCCGATAAATCTACCGAATCCATCTCGTACCCTTCGGATTTAATACGAACCACGTTGTCATTATTAGGTGCAACAACCGCAATAACATCTAAATTAACGCTGCCGGCCAAAACCCTGCCGTGCTGGTGGTCGGTATGATTACCGCCAACCTCGGTTCTGCCGGGTGCCGAAAACAACCTTACGTTGTCGGCTTGGCCATAAATTTGTAAAAATGAATCACAGGCTTTTAAATAACGGGTTTTTGCTTCTTCAGTGTTGCTATAAAGCAAATTGAAGTTGTTATTAAATATGCCTGACAAGATTGCATTTTTAAGTTCTGTAACATTCATTAATTTTACACCCTATTTATTAGTAATAGCTAAAGTATCTCGTGCTATGGCAAGTTCTTCGTTAGTAGGTATTACAAATACACCCACGCCCGAATCGTTAGTGGAAATTTTAACTTCCTTGCCCCTAATATGATTTGCTTCATCGTCAATTTTAATTCCTAAATAACCAAAACTATCGCAAATATCTTTTCTAAGTTCGGGGTTATTTTCGCCAATGCCGCCGGCAAATACAATGGCATCTACGCCGTTCATGGCAGCAATATAAGAACCAATAAATTTAACTATTTGGTAGCTTTGCATATCTAAAGCAAGGGCTGCTTTTTGGTCGCCGCTTTGTGCTGCATCAACTAAATCGCGGTTATCGTTAGTAAGGCAAGAAATACCCAATACGCCCGATTTTTTATTGCAAATATCATTAATTTGGTCGGGGGTTAAATTTTCTTTTTTGGCTATATAGGTTAACACAGATGGGTCCATTGTTCCGCAACGAGTACCCATCATAAATCCATCAACTGGGGTAAATCCCATAGTGGTGTCAATACATTCGCCATTTTTAACGGCCGAAATCGAACAACCGCTGCCTAAATGACAGGTTACAATTTTAAGGTCTTTTTTATCTTTACCCATAAAATCGGCTACACGGTCGCTAACATATTTGTGTGAAGTACCGTGGAAACCAAACTTACGAATGCCATATTTTTCATAGTATTCATAAGGCAAAGCGTACATATAAGCCTTTGCAGGTATTGTTTGGTGGAAAGATGTGTCGAACACGGCAACCTGTGGAATATCTTTACCAAAGGTTTTAACGCAGGCACGAATACCCAACACATTGGCAGGGTTATGAAGCGGTGCGAATTCGCTTAGTTCTTCAATTTTATCAATAACTTCGTCGGTAATAATGCAAGAATCAGCAAATATACTGCCGCCCTGAACTACACGGTGGCCTATGGCCGAAATTTCGCTGAACGAATCCATAACCTTAGCATCGCTTTTAGTTAGTGCATAAACAACACTCTCAAAGGCTTCGGCGTGGGTTGGCATTGGTGCTTCGGCTGTGTAAACTCGGCCATCGGGTGTTTTGTGGGTAATGTTGCCCACCGAGCCATCGGCAGCACCTATACGGTCGCAAAGGCCTTTACACACTAAAGATTCATCTGTCATATCAATAACTTGATATTTCAATGTTGAACTGCCTGCATTAACTACAAAAATCTTCATAAATAAATCCCCTTTAAAATGAACATTGCTTTTTTAATTTTGTTATGTTAATATAAATATACTTTAATAATACTTTATTTTAAAAGTTTTTTCAAGGCTTTTTTAAGAAAGGGTGGTTAATTTTATGTGTAATATTGGCATAGTTGCTGAATTTAACCCCTTTCACCTTGGCCACAAACATTTAATCAGTAATGCTAAGGCAAATAATGAAGGCATTATTTGTGTTATGAGCGGTAATTTTGTTCAACGTGCCGACACCGCTGTTTTTTCTAAAAGCGAACGTTGCCTTGCCGCCCTTAAAAACGGTGCCGATTTAGTAATTGAGCTGCCTACACCCTGGGCTATATCCAACGCCGAAGGGTTTGCCTTTGGCGCTCTTTCACTTTTGGGTAACACAAAAATTGTTAATAAAATTTATTTTGGAAGCGAATGCGGCAACACCCAAAAATTAAGCAATACCGCACAAGTCATTAGTTCTAAAGAATTTAATTTAAAGGTTTCAGAAAAATTAAAAAGCGGTAAAACTTTGGCTAAAATAAGGTCAGACATTTTAAATGCCGAGCACCCGGAGCTTTACGGAATTTTAGATGAACCAAATAACATTTTAGGCATTGAATATATGTTGGCTGCCAAAAAATTAGGGTGCAATTTTAATTTTGAAACCATCAACCGCATTGGTGCCAAACACGATTCAAAATTGGCAAATATAACCGCCAGCGCTTCTTACATTAGGGAAAATATACTTCTTGGCAATAAACAAGATATATTAAATTTTGTGCCAAATGAAACCGCCTTAAGTATTAATAATGGCGTATTTGCAAATTTAAAAAATTTAGAAACCGCCATTTTATATAGTCTTAGAGCCAACAACACACCAAAAAGGTATGCAAATTTACCCGATGTTAGCGAAGGACTTGAAAACCGAATTGTTAAGGCGGTTGAAAATTCCGCCACACTGGAAGAACTTTATCAAAACATTAAAACCAAGCGCTACACTCTTTCACGCATCAGGCGAATAATTTTGTGGGCATTTTTGGGCATTAACACCCTGCCTTTAGGTGCCACACCACCTTATATTAGGGTTTTAGGTTTTAATAAAAAAGGTGAACAACTATTAAAACAAATTGAACAAAAATCCGAAATTCCGGTAATTAAAAAGGCGGCCGATGCTAAAAATTTAACCGGTTTTGCCAAAGAAATATTTGAAACTGAATGCCGTGCAACAGACATTTGGAATCTTGCATTAAATATTCCGCAAAGGTGCGGCGGTGAATATTTGTATAAAATTGTAAAGGAGTAATATTATGTTCCAAACAAAAATAATAGACGATTTTAAAGGGTATGGAAAATGCATTCACTTGACCAACGGTATTGTTGAATTAATGGCAGCACTTGATGTTGGCCCACGAATTTGTTACTACGGCTTTGTTGGTGGCAAAAACATTTTGTTAGAACCCGATTCCCCCTGCCCTTTTTTAGAGCCGCAAACCAGCGAACATATGCAAAGATATTACGGCAAAGGCTCGGCACTTTATTTGCGTGGTGGCCACAGGCTTTGGGTTTCGCCCGAATATTACCCCGAAACATATTACCCCGATAATTTTCCTATTGAATACGAAATTATTGAAAACGGTGTTGTATTAACACAACAACCGCAAATTGAAAATCAAATCCAATTAAAAATTACAATAACATTAAGCGAAAACAGTTCTGAAGTTACCTTAAAGCACGAAATTAAAAATTTAGCGCTTCACAATCAACAAATTTCGGCCTGGGCAATTTCTATGTTGAAAGAAGGCGGCACCGAAATTATAAAACGGAACACAAAGGCCGTGCCATATTTACCAAACGGTAATTTTGTTTTTTGGCCGTTCAGTATGCTAAACGATGATTGTTTGTATATTAGCGAAAAATATTTCACCCTTAATAACCCCGTCGAAGGCTCAACAAAATATGGTTTTGGGCTTGATGACGGCGAAACCTATTATGCTATTGATGATGTTGTTTTTATTAACAAATTTACCCCAAACTTCCCCAATGGTGTTTACCCCGATTTTGGCTCGAACTACGAGACTTTCTCTTGTGAATGGTTCACCGAAATTGAAACCCTAAGTGAGAGCAAAACCTTAGCTTCAGGCGAAACCATTGAACACACAGAAAGTTGGAAACTTGTTAAAAAACCTTGCGATTTCGACCGCAAAAACGATGATTCCATTAAAAACTTTTTAAGTAAACTTTAAATACAAAACAGCCCAAACGGGCTGTTTTGTTTAGGAGTAATATGAACAATTTAAAAATTGAACCAATTGCCTACATCGAATCTGATTTTAAAGAAAAATTTGGAATACCCCGCCAAAGCGGCCTTACAAAAAATTTAACGGCAAAAATTATTTTTACAAAAAAATATCAAAACCCTGATGCTCTGCGTGGCATAGAGGGGTTTTCACACCTGTGGTTAATTTTTAATTTTAACAAAGCAAAACTTAGCAAATGGCAACCAACCGTACGTCCACCAAGGCTTGGCGGCAACCAAAAGGTTGGTGTTTTTGCCACGCGTTCGCCTTTTAGGCCAAATTCTTTAGGGCTTTCTTGTGTTAAACTTATTAAGGTTGAACAAACAAAAAACAACGGTAATATTTTAATAGTTTCGGGGGCCGACCTGTTAGATGGCACCCCAATTATAGACATTAAACCATATTTACCATATTGCGACAATGTGCCCGATGCCACATCAGGTTTTACTGAAAATATAGAAAAACCCGACCTAAAAGTTGAATTTTTAAACAACTGTATATCCGAAATTCCCCACAATTTGCAAAAAGGTTTAACCGAGGCCTTAGCCCAAGACCCACGGCCACAATACCAAAACGATGAAAACAGAATTTATAATATGTTTTTTAATGACTATAATGTTAGTTTTAAAATTTCAAACGATACATTATTTGTTACAGAAATTAAAAAGTGCTGATTTTTAACAAATCAGCACTTTTTTAAATATTTATTTATAATTTTTTCCATTTGTGGAATTTTATTATGAATGTCTTGCGCTAAAGCAAACTGCGCCTTAGTGCGCATTAAATTTTGTTTGGGATAATGTATTTTAAAATATGTATCACCATTTAAGTAATCGGTTAAAAACCTAATTCCGCATTCATAGGTCATAAGTTCAACCGAAAACGCCATTAATTCTATTTCCGATTCGGTTAACTTGTTTTTAAGTTGCGAAACATAACCCTTTGTAAATGCTTCAAATTTATCCATATCAAAAAATACTTTAGATAAATCATGCTCATCCTCATCAGCCGAAGATGCTGCAAAACGCAGTGCATCGCCGTAATCGTAAAGGTATGAACCCGGCATTATTGTATCTAAATCAATAACACAAATGCCTTTAAAGGTATTTTTATCTAATAAAACATTATTTAACTTTGTATCATTATGGGTAACTCGCAACGGAATTTTGCCTGAATCTAAACCATCAACAATAATTGAGGTTTGGTCTTTAAACGAACGCGCATATTTAATTTCGTTTTCAACCAAAGCAGCACGGCCTTTAAAATTATTTTTTATTGCTTCTTCTAAATCTAAATAACGTTTTGCTGTGTTGTGAAAATTGGGTATAACCTCGTAAAGTGTGTTTGCTGGGAACTCTGCCAACTGATTTTGAAACCTTCCAAATGTTTCGCCAACCGTTAAAAGAATATCAAAATTCCCGGATTCAACCGTAATGGCATCTATACACCTTTGCAACCTATAATATTCGCCACTTTCAGTGTAAACCAAGTTATCACCACTTAAGGTTTTTATAACCGTGAAGGTTTGATTTTCTTTCCCGGGATTAAATTTAGTTTCTTTTTCTTTAATGAACGAAGTAACCGCAACTATATTTTCCATTAACTTGTAAGGGTTTTTAAAAACATTGTGGTTTATTTTTTGCAGAATAAACACATCGCTAAATGTTCTTATTTTATAGGTTGAATTAATATGCCCATTTCCAAATGGTTTAATATATTTTATTTCTTCGCTATTAATACCATACTCACTTAAAATATCAAGCAAATACTTTTCCATACTCAAATCCCTTTAAAAACTATTTTTCGCTGTAAATTACAACTAAATCGTTATGAAGTTGTAGTATTGAGGCCGGTACTTCGGGTGTGATGGGGCCAAAAAATGCTTTTTCTAAAATTTCGCGCTTGTTTTCGCCGTTAGCAACAAGCAAAACCTTTTTAGCCGACATTATAGAGCCCATGCCCATAGTAATTGCCGATTTCGGAACATCATCTATGCTTGCAAAAAACCTTGAGTTAGCCACTATTGTTGATTCATCTAATTTTACCTCGTGGGTTTCTTTAGTAAAACAACTGTCGGGCTCGTTAAAGCCAATATGACCATCTAAGCCAATGCCCAAAAGCTGAATATCAATGCCGCCTAAAGCTTTAATGCGTGCATCATAATCGGCGCCTTCTTTAGCGGTATCTTGAGCCATTCCGTTAGGCACAAAGGTTTTTTCTTTATTAATGTTAACGTGATTAAACAAGTTGTTATTCATAAAATATCTATAGCTTTGGTCATTTTCAGGGGTTAGACCAATGTATTCATCAAGGTTAACCGATGTTACTTCAGAAAAATCGATTACACCGTTTTTATTTTTTTCAATAAGGTTTTTATAAATTCCAACAGGTGTAGAGCCTGTGGCTAGTCCTAAAACACAATTTGGTTTTAATGTAATTTGCGCTGCAATAATTTCAGCAGCTTTAGCGCTCATTTCTTCATAATTGTTTACTTTAATAAATTTCATAAAAAACGCCTCACTTAAATAATTTACAATACTATTGTACCAAAAATTTCAAAAAAGTCAATCAACTATTGTTTACATTACTTTTATTATGGTAAATTTATCAAATTAAATTCAATTAATTTTAAAAAAATAATTGATTTTTTTAATAAATATTGTTATAATCATTGTTGCATTTTAATATTTTTGCAGGGGTGTTGGAACTGGCAGACAAGCTGGCCTCAGACACCAGTGTTTTTAACATGCGGGTTCAAATCCCGTCCCCTGCACCAAAAAAACCCGAATCCACAAAATGTTTTGTAGATTCGGGTTTTTTGTTGTATTGAAAACTTATAAAACCAATTTAATTAAATAAATAACCACTATGTGTATTGGGTAAAAAGCGTAAAACACATATTTTATGTTATGTTTACCTTTTTGGCCATTATAAAGGGCAATTGGTATTAACGCCATTAGCGACCACCACTGTATGCCCCCTATTTTGAATGATAGCAAGGCTACACCTAATATTGCGGTAATAAATTTTTCGTAATAATTATTAGGTAAAATTATTAACACAGGCAACAGAATGCCATAAAATCCGTAATCAAAAGATATTTTATAATCCTTTAAAAATTCTAAAATATGGTAAACTGCAATTAACGCAAATATTAAATATACCACATTAATTTTTTGTTTTTTAACAAGCAGTGCTAAATAACAAAGCAAAATTGAAACCGAAAATGATAGCAAAATATTTAACTGAAAATCTTTTTCGACAACAAAATAAACAATTTGGCAACCGGCGCCCAAAGCAAAAATTTGCAAAAAACGGCGCAGTTTATTTTGTGTATATAAACAACCTTCTGAAATTAAATAGGCATATATTGGCATTGAAATTCGGCCAATAATTTTTAATATTGCGTTTTGCGGGAATAAAATTACGCCTATATGGTCTATAAGCATTGTCAGCATTGCAATAATTTTTAAAGTATTGCCGTTTAAACCATTTTTTTCAAAAATAACGCACCACCCCCCGCAACCATATTTAAAACAGATTTTATTTTGATTCGATTTTTTCTTGGCCACCCATATAATTTCTTAACGCTTTTGGTATTTTAAGGGTGTATTTTTGGCCGTCAAACTCCAAATTATTTTCAAGCAAAGCAATTAACATTCTTGGGGGTGCTACAACGGTATTATTAAGGGTGTGGGCTAAGTATTTTTGGCCGTCTTCGCCTTTTACTCTGATTGCTAAGCGACGGGCCTGTGCATCACCTAAATTAGAGCAAGAGCAAACCTCAAAATATTTTTGTTGCTTTGGCGACCATGCCTCAATATCATAAGATTTAACCTTTAAATCGGCTAAATCGCCGGTGCAACATTCTAAAGTGCGCACAGGAATATCCATGGACCTGAACAGTTCAACACTGTAATTCCACATCTTGTTGAACCATTCCATGCTCTCTTCAGGTTTACAAATAACAATCATTTCTTGTTTTTCAAACTGATGAATTCTGTAAATGCCGCGCTCTTCTATGCCATGGGCACCTTTTTCCTTACGGAAGCAGGGCGAATAACTTGTTAAGGTTAGCGGCAAGGAACTTTCGGGTGTTATGGTGTCTATAAACTTACCAATCATAGAATGTTCGCTTGTGCCAATTAAATATAAATCTTCGCCTTCAATTTTATACATCATGGCGTCCATTTCTTCAAAACTCATAACACCTGTTACAACATTGGAGCGAATCATAAACGGAGGTATGCAATAAGTAAAGCCTTTGTTAATCATAAAATCACGAGCATAAGAAAGCACAGCGCTGTGCAAACGGGCAATATCGCCCATTAAATAATAAAAGCCTTCGCCGGCAACACGGCCTGCGGCCTCTTTATCTATTCCGTTAAAAAGGGCCATAATATCGGTATGATATGGGATTTCAAAATCAGGGTTGGTTTTTTCGCCGTAGCACTCAACCTCAACATTTTCGGAATCATCTTTACCTACCGGCACCGATGCATCAACAATGTTGGGGATTTTCATCATAACCTGGTTAAGTTTTTCTTCATATTCGGTTTCGAGCGTTTCTAACTCTTTTAACCTTTCGGCCTGTTTGTTAACAAGGTTTCTGAGCTCCATGCCCTCTTCTTTTTTACCCTGCGACATTAACACGCCAATTTCTTTGCTGAGTTTATTGCGGTTGGCTCTAAGCTCGTTGGCTTCGTTATTAGCGGCACGCTTTTTTATATCTAATTCTATAGCCTCATCAACAAGCGGGAGTTTAGAATCTTTAAACTTCTTTTTAATGTTTTCTTTAACTAATTCGGGGTTTTCCCTTACAAATTTAATATCCAGCATTTATATTCCTCCAAATTTTGTATATCCCATTTAATAAAAGTATAACACATCTAAAGGGCTTTATCAAGGTTAAAAATCAATAACTCCAAGGTGCTGGAGTAATATTTTAGCGCCTATTAAAATTAAAATTATTCCTCCTGCAAGTTCTGCCTTGCTTTTATATTTAGCACCAAAAATATTACCAATTTTAACACCTATTGCCGAAAGTATAAAGGTTATTAAACCAATGAAAATTACCGCCAACCATATGTTAACACCGGGCAATACCAAGGTTATGCCTGCTGCCAAGGCATCGATGCTGGTGGCCAAGGCCATAGTGAACATTATTTTAAACGAAAACGAGCAATTTGCACAGTTTTCTTCATCGGATAACGCCTCTTTTATCATTCTGCCGCCCAAAAAAGCCAATAGAATGAAGGCGATAAAGTGGTCAATATTTTCTATGTAACTTTTAACGGCAACAAATAAAAAGTAGCCGATGAGTGGCATTATGGCCTGAAAACTACCAAACCAAGCGCCACAAAGTGCCATATGTTTTAATTTTATATTTTTTGTGGAAAGCCCTTTGCAAACTGACACCGCAAAGGCATCCATTGAAAGTCCAACCGCCAATAAAAAAAGTTCTAAAACACTCAAAATAATACCCCATTAATTTAAATTACATAAAAGAATATGCAAATAAAATGTGCTATACTCCCAAGCACTACAAATATATGAAATATCGAGTGCATATATTTTGTTTTTACACCAAAGCCATAAAGCACGGCCCCAATTGTATACAAAATTCCACCCAACAAAAGCCAATAAAATCCACCGGGCGTTAAGGCATAATACACCTGTTTTATAGTAAATATTACACACCAGCCAAGGCCGATATAGCAAATCATAGAAAAAACATTATAACTTTTAAGGTCAATAGCGTTTAATACTATAGCCAGTGTCGAAATACCCCAAACTGCACCAAAAGTTGCCCACGCAGCCATAGGGTTTAAGGGGCGCAAAGCGCACAGCATTAAAGGAGTATATGTGCCGGATATCATAAAATATATGGTGCAATGGTCTAAGACTTGCAAAACCTTTTTTCCGGTTACTTTTTTTAGACCGTGATATACACTCGACATAGTAAAAAGCAATATTACCGAAGCCCCGTATACAGCCGAAGAAACAACCGCCCAAACATTTTTGTGTAAAGCCGAAAAAATAACGCATAACACACAATAAACAATACCAAGGCCGCCGCCTACAATATGGGTTACCATATTAAAAATCTCTTCGCCCTTGGTGTAGTTAGGTAACAGCCTGTTTTTAAGTTTAGTTCTTGCCATATTATACGCTCCTTAAAAATTTAAACAGGCTTTAAACACAACGCTTTCTTCGTGCATACCTGTAACATACACGGCATTTTCAATTTTTGTTTTATAAACCTTAATTTTTTGACCTAACATGGTTTCTTTGACAAAATGAAGTTCATATTCACTTATTTTGTTGTTTTCAAAAACCGTATCGTTAACGCTATTTAAAACAATGGTCGTATATACATTATTGTTGGTGTGTCCGTTAATATCTATATCGTTTTCGCTTATTATATATTCAAAAGCAAAATCTTGGTTTGTAATTTGGTGGTTTATTTTTTTAAAATCCCCTGCTCCCGAGGGCTCGGTTATGTATTCATAGCCGCTTGATAAATAGTTTTGCTCTATTTTTATGGGCCTGCGGGTATTAATATTTATAATGCACCATTCCGAAGCGCCGGAAACCACCTGCTCGCCAAAATTATTTTCAAGACTGAATTGGCGGCTGACCTTAACCTTGCCGGCCGGCAAAGGCCAAGTTTTTGCTAAAAAACAATCGGCATTGTTTATTTGTGTGTTAATTTTAAATTTAATTTTTGTAACTATCCAAACACCGCCGCTTTTAGAAAGTATGCTTTCGCGGTCGTAACCGCATTTTTCGGCGTTTTTGCCTGCCAAACTTTGCACCAAACCCGCCAAAAACAATAAACCTTTTTTAGAAAACAGTTCATCTTTTAAAAGGTTTATATTTTGGCTGAAACAATCCTTCATAAAAATTCACCATAATTTTAAAAACAGCCAGTAACGGCTGTTTTTATTTTTATATTTTCATTAATCCAAATGCCGAAAGCACCGATGTAATTAAAATTATAAACAAACAAACGGGTGCTATATATTTAATAACCACTGAAAAAAGTTTTTTACCTTTAAATTTAGATGATGATTCAATCTCTTCAATAATAACCTTTGGTTTTATAATATAACCCACTAAAATACTGGTTAACAGGGCCACTATTGGCATAATTACATTGTTACTAATAAAATCGAAGAAGGTTAAAAAGTCCATTCCAATAATTTTAATATTAGACCAAATGCCATTGCCTAAAGAAGATGGAAGACCTAAAACTATGCAGCCAATGAGCACTACAATGCAGGTGAAAATTCTGTTCCAACCAAGTTTATCACGGAAAATTGAAATTACGGTTTCGGCCAACGAAATAGACGAGGTTAATGCAGCAAATAAAACAAGCAAGAAGAAAAGTCCGCCAATAATATTGCCTGCGGGCATACTTGCAAAAACCTTAGGCAGTGTTACAAACATAAGGCCGGGGCCTGCATTAAGCGCTGCTTGGTCGCCACCCGAAAAAGCAAATACGGCAGGTATAATCATAAGGCCGGCAAAAAATGCAATTCCTGTGTCAAAAATTTCTATTTGATGCACAGAAGATTCCACATTAACATCTTTTTTCATATACGAGCCGTAGGTTATCATAATACCCATTGCAAGCGACATAGAGTAGAACAACTGACCCATGGCAGCAACCACCGTTTTAGCCGAAAAGTGTTCGATATTAGGGGTAATATAATATAAAAATCCTTCAAAAGCACCGGGAATGGTAAGCCCGTAAATTGCAATTGCAACCGACAGCACAACCAAAACAGGCATTATAATTTTGCTTACCTTTTCTATGCCCTTTTCTACGCCAAAAAGCACAATTAAAAAGGTTAATCCAACAAATGCCAAAAACCAAATTATAGGTTCGCTAACCGAGCCTATAAAGCCGGTAAAATAATTGTCTGACACCGCAGCCGATGAATTACCCGTTAAATAAACAAACAAATATTTAGTTACCCAACCGCCTATTACCGAATAATAGGGCAAAATAATTATTGGCACCAAAGCGGCTATATATCCTAAAAATGAAAAGCGTTTGTCCAACTTTTTATATGCGCCTATAGCACTAAGGCCTGTTTTACGGCCAATAGCAATTTCGGCTATCATTAAGGCGAATCCGAATGTTACGGCTAAAATAATATAAACCAGTAAAAACATACCGCCGCCATATTGAGCAGCTAAATACGGGAACCGCCAAATATTGCCAAGCCCCACGGCCGAACCGGCCGCTGCCAATACAAAACCTAATTTGCCTGTGAAACTACTTCTCAATTTTTCCATAATTCTCTCCTAAAAAATACCTAAATAACATTAGGTATTATATACCAAACCAAATAAAAAATCAATTAATTTATTCCGTTTTATTGCTTTATGTATTGATATTTATAAATAAAGCAAGTATAATATAGAATGAATAATATTGTTTTGGGGGTATTACCTTGGATTGCAAACAATTTTGGGAACAAATTTCAACTAAAAAAATAGCTATGTGCGGTGTTGGCGTTAGCAACACCCCACTAATTTACAGCTTTTTAAATAAAGGCGCACGAGTATATGTTTGCGACCGACGCTCCCGCGAACAAATAGGCGAACTGTGCTCGGAACTTGAAAATGCCGGCGCAATATTAAAACTTGGTGAAAACTATCTTGAAAATCTTGAGGTAGACATTATTTTCAGAACACCCGGCATGAGTTTTAATTTGCCCGAACTTAAAGAGGCCCGTCGCCGCGGCATTGCCGTTACCAGCGAAATGGAGGTATTTTTTGACCTTTGCCCTGCCAAAATTTTTGCCGTAACAGGCTCAGACGGTAAAACAACAACCACCACCCTTATTGCTAAAATGTTAGAAAAAGAGGGTTATAATGTTCATATAGGCGGTAATATTGGTTACCCGCTTTTACCAAGAATTGAAGAAATTAAACAAGACGATGTTGTTGTGGTTGAACTTTCTTCATTCCAACTTATTTCAATGCGTAAAAGCCCCGATGTTGCTGTGTGCACAAATGTTGCCCCCAACCACCTTGATATTCATAAAGATATGGATGAATATGTTGAGGCAAAAAAGAATATTGTGTTGCACCAAAGTGCCTTTTCACGCACCGTTTTAAATTACGACAATGAAATTGCAATGGATTTTAAACCCCATGTGCGTGGCCAATTTTTAGGCTTTAGCATGGAAAAGCCGGTTAAAAACGGCACCTGGCTTGATGAAAACGGTTATATTAATATTTCTTACCGTGGAATAAAAGCCCCCATTATGCACCGCAGTGAGATTGCAATTTTAGGCGACCATAATGTTGAAAACTACCTCGCGGCAATATCGGCCGTGTGGGGTTATGTTGGGGCCGACAGCATCAGGGCCGTTGCCAAAGAATTTAAGGGCGTAGAGCACCGAATAGAATTTGTAAGAGAAGTAAACGGTGTTAAATATTATAACGATTCTATTGCATCCAGTCCAACCCGCACAATTGCAGGCCTTAAGGCCTTTGGGCAAAAGGTTATATTATTGGCCGGCGGCTACGACAAGCAAATACCGTTTGAACCAATGGCAGAATATGTCATTGATAAGGTTAAAACCTTAATTTTAACGGGGCCCACCGCAAAGAAAATTGAAAAATCGATAATAGAACACCCAAAATATAACGGTATGCCACAAATTATTCATTCCGAAAATTTGGAAAATTCCGTTAATATTGCGCACTCTTTAGCCGAAAGCGGAGATATTGTAACCCTAAGCCCCGCTTGCGCTTCGTTCGACGCTTTTGAAAACTTTACCGTTAGAGGAAATTATTTTAAGGAATTGGTTAACAAGTTATAATGGATATTAAAGAAACTTTATTTAATTTAAGCAATAAGTGCGCTTTAGGCACCGTTTGCACTGCGGCCGATTACGCCGCCGAACAATTAAGCAAATATTGCTCTGTTAAAAAACTTAATAACCTAACCTTACTGGGCACATTAAAGGGTAAAAATGATTATACCATTTTGTTAGACGCCCATATAGACGAGGTTGGCTTTATTGTTACACATATATCCGACACCGGTTTTTTAAAGGTGGCAAAATGCGGCGGCATCGATGTCAGGCACCTGCCAAGTAAAACCGTTACAACTTTTGGTAAAAAAGAAATTACAGGTGTTTTTAGCAGCATCCCACCACATTTATTAAAAGGTAACGACTGCCCCACCGATATTACCGAATATAAAATTGACACCGCCTTAGGAAGTAATGCTAAAGACTATATTTCGGTTGGCGATTATGTTTGTTATAAGCAAACCGCCAAAGATTTACAAAATAATACCGTTATGGGCAAAGCATTAGACGACCGCGCAGGTGTTTTGTGTCTGCTTATTTTAGCCGAACGCTTAAGTCAAAAAGAATTGCCCGTTAATGTTGAATTTTTATTAAGCGATGCAGAAGAACTTGGCCTTAGGGGCGCAGGTACTGCCGTTTTTGATAATACACCTTCCGAAGCCATTGCAATTGATGTTTCATTTGGCAACGGGCCCGATATTTCAGCCTACAAATGCGGCAAATTGGGCGACGGCGCCATGGTAGGTATTTCGCCCGTGTTAGATAACAAAATTACCGAAAAATTAATTGAAACTGCAAAAAACAATAATATTTTATATCAACCCGAGGTTATGGGTGGCAGAACATCCACCAATGCCGATGTTATTTCGGTTACCAAAAGCGGCGTTAAAACGGGTTTAATATCGGTTCCGCTTAGGAATATGCACACAAATTGCGAAGTTTTGAATATTAACGACATATTATCGGTTTGCGATATTTTAGAAAACTATATAATGTCAGGCGGTGTTATGAATGATTAAAAATTTAGAAACACTGTGTAACTTTAATGCACCATCGGGCAGCGAGCAAGGTTTAAGGGATTACATTTTAACCCAAATCTCCCCTTTTGCCGACTGTAAAATCGATAATGCAGGTAACATAATTGTCTTTAAAAAAGGCAATAAAACACCAAAATATTGCGTTATGTTGGACGCCCACTTGGACGAAGTTGGGTTTATTGTTTCGGCCATAACACCCGAAGGCTTTTTAAAATTCCAAACAGTTGGCGGAATAACCGACCCTGTTTTGCTGTGCAAAAACGTAATAATTAATAATAAAATAAACGGTGTTATTGGCTGCAAACCCATACATCTAACCGACTCCGACGAGGCTAAAAAATGCCCAAAATCCGACGCTATGTATATTGACATTGGAGCTGGCAGTAAGCAAGAGGCCGAAAAGGTTGTTAATGCGGGCGACTATGGCGTTATTTGCGGCGAATTTGAGATTTTAGGCAATAATATAAAATCTAAGGCGCTTGATGACCGAATTGGCTGCGCCGTTTTAATAGAACTTATTAAAACCTATAACGAATTTGATTTTTATGCAACCTTTACAGTCTTGGAAGAGGTTGGCTCCCGCGGTGCTAAGGTTGCTGCATTTTCGGTAGAACCCGATTTTGCCATTGTGCTTGAAGCCACAACAGCAGCCGATATTGACGGCTCAGACGAAACCAACAGGGTTTGCGTTTTAGGCGGCGGACCCGCCATTTCATTTATGGATAACGGCACTATGTACAACCGCAGTTTATTTAATGCCGCTAATAAAAGCAGTGTGCCTCACCAAATAAAAACCGCTGTTGCGGGTGGAAATAATTCGGCCGCCATTCATTTAAGCGGCAATGGGGTTAAAACCCTTGCTGTTTCGGTGCCATGCCGTTATATACACTCGCCTGCTTGTGTTGCTAACATTAATGATATTGAAAACACCCTTAATTTAACCCGCGAACTTTTAACCAACATTTGTTTAGGTGAAATTTAATGGTAACTTTAATTAACGAAATGCCGGTCATAGACTGCCTTAACGCCGCATATGCAAAGGTTGCTTGTGCCGCTAAGGCATATATGGGGTACTATAAAATCGCTTTATTTTGGCAACAAACTGACAGTGATAACAACATTACAGCGCTAATTTCGCTGGTAGACGGCGTTATGAGCCTTGCTAATTTGGGCGGCGATTTATTTGAACTTAAAGAATTTATAAAATGCATTGCACCATATGGCGTTTTTACCGATATTTCTACCGCTAAGGCTTTAAATTTAAAAATAGAAACCGAATGCGACACCCTTTTTATTAAACCGCCATATAATTTTGAAAATGCCGCCGAGAATACATATGCCGGTGTATCTTATGCCTGCGAAACGGTAGCCGAACGGTTAGATGTTGGCAATATTAATGTGTTTAAGGCCGATATTTCACACCGAATAAGGCACGATGCCTGCGGTTATGTTACAACACCCGCTTCAGCCGCTTTTTTACTTTATAGCAACAATATTGCTATAATATCTGGCATTGCGGTTAAAAAAACAAACCAAAAAACAGGTATTGGCAGTGCAACACTTAAAAGACTTTTAGAAATTGCAAAACACCGACCTGTGCTTGTTTGTGCCGAGCAAAAAAATACACCGTTTTATTTAAAAAACGGTTTCACTTTAAATGGCAAATTTGCCTATTGCAGATTAGGAGTTAAATTTTAATGAAGGAATTTTTTAATATTGACGAACGGCTTTTAAAAATTTGCCAACAGGCCGAAGAAAAATGCCAAGAACAGTTTAAAAAAATTGAGAAAATCTCTGAATATAACCAACAAAAAATGTTGGCCGCATTCATAGAAAATCAGGTTAGCGAATCACACCTAATAGGCTCTACGGGTTATGGCTACGGCGACCGCGGCCGCGACACACTAGAGGCCCTTTTCGCTAAGGTTATGGGTGCTGAAGATTCACTCATACGCCATAATTTCGTTTCGGGCACACACACCTTAACGGTGGCTCTTTTTGGCCTTTTGCGCCCCGGCGACAATATGCTTTGCCTTACAGGCCGCCCTTACGACACTCTTATTGGTGTTTTGGGAATCGATGGCGAGAGCGATGGCTCACTTAAAAATTTTGGCATAAATTATAGCGAGGTTGAACTTTTAAATAACAAACCCGATTTAAAGGCAATAGAAAAAGAACTTAAAAACAATAATTATAAATTAGCCTATATTCAGCGTTCACGCGGGTATAGCCTGCGCCCAAGTTTAACGGTTAACGACATTGCAAAGCTTTGCGAATTGGTTAAAACGGTTTCGCCAAACACATATATAATGGTTGACAACTGCTATGGCGAATTTACCGAAAAATTAGAACCCACCGCCGTTGGAGCCGACATTATAGCAGGCTCACTAATAAAAAACCCGGGTGGCGCCATTGCCCCCACAGGCGGTTACATAGCAGGCAAGGCCGAACTTATAGAAAAATGCGCCTATAGGCTTACCTGCCCAGGTGTTGGCCGTGAAGTTGGTTGCACACTTAACCACAACCGCGAACTTTATATGGGGCTGTTTTCGGCTCCACATGTTGTGGGCGAGGCCCTTAAAACCGCTGTGTTTGCAAGTTGCCTTTTTGAAATGTTGGGTTTTGGTGTTACACCGCTTTATAACGAAAAACGCGGCGATATTATTCAGTCGGTAATTTTGGGCAGCGAAGAACCACTAATTGCCTTTTGCCAAGGTATGCAAAAGGGCGCCCCTGTTGACTCTTTTGTGGTGCCTGAACCTTGGAATATGCCCGGTTATGACAACAAGGTTATTATGGCGGCAGGCGCTTTTACGCTGGGCTCTTCAATTGAACTCTCGGCCGATGCCCCCCTGCGTGAACCATATGCCGCTTGGTTGCAAGGCGGCATAAATTATGCCTCGGGTAAAATGGGTGTTGTTTTGGCCGCACAAAGTATGCTTGAAAAAGGATTTTTAAATTTAAAATAAGAGGTTAAAATAATGAAAACAGTTTTCGAGGGAGAAATTATTAATGTTGTTTCGGCCAATAACGGCATAGTTATTGCCTATGTGCTGGAAAAACTTGACGATAAAATTAGGGTAGCTTATAAGTTGGTATCGTTCGACAACGGCGAAATTGCCAATGTTCGTTCAGATTTATACGACCTTTCTAAATTCGGCACCAATTATAAAATTATTGCTTCCAGCATTAAGAACCATATATATTGCCATTCGGTAGTGCTGCCTAACGAAAAAACCTTTGTAATTGATACCGACGGCTCGGCCTATTTGTTTGATGCCAACGCTTCACTTATTTGGCGCAGCGTTATTAAATATAAGGGCACGGTTCCAAGCGGACTTGCCATTAATAACAGGCACATTTGGGTTGGATTTAGTGAGTACGATGTTTTAATGCGACTTAACCTTGCCACCATGAGTGAAGAACTGCGTCTAGGCGGCGGCAAAAATTCACCCTTTAAAAAGCCAAATAATTTATTTATTAATAATAACGATATTTACTTAACATCTCTTAACAGTACCGAAATTATTAAAATTGACACTAGCTCTTACACAACACAAGTTTATAAGAATTTTAACACACCCATAAAACAATATTTAAGCTCAGGCGGGTACGAATTTGCAGTGCTTGAAAGCGGAGTATACTTGTTAGATTAAAAAAAGCGTGAGTTAACTCACGCTTTTTTATTTTTATTTAATTTCTAAATTCAACTTTTCTAATTCGGCTTTTAGGTTTGGCGTTAAATCCAAATTTCCAATACTTATTCCATAATAACTGCTGTAATACCTATCCTCACCAAAATCGAATTCTTGTTTTCTGGAGATTTCGCCCGTAATATAGCAATTCAAAGAAGTTTTTTTGTTGGAATATTGAAGTATAAAATCGTGCTCGCAATTTTCAACATCTTTTATATATGCCAAAACCAATTTTTCTATAATTTCGGGGTCAACATTCTTTTCTGAATATGAGCCTATTACCCCTTTTTCTTGGTCAACTAAACTACCCTCAATGGTCCAATTTTTACAGTTTTCTTTTGTTGAATTATATTCGTTAAGTAAATTGGCAGAAAATTCTTTATTTAAAAATTCTTTGCGTTCATTCTTGGCGCTTTCAAAAGCGACCTCATAATATCTATTTAATATTTTGCCGTTTTTAAGGGTATATTCAAATTCAATCGGAGTTGCATTTTCTTTTTTGCCTTGGTTATTTATATGGTAATTTACAATTTCGGTGTGCATTTTGTTAACAAGTTTTATATTATTGGTTTCTACTTTTGCACCTGCATATACAACCGTAACACTGCTGATTTCGCTAACTTCAGGTATGTTTTTTTGCCAACCAATAATATCTAACTTAATGCCAAAATTAACGGCTAACAAAATTATAACCGATAAAAGCGACACCACAACCGCCCTTTTAATTTTTTTAAAACCGCGGTTTATTATTAAATAATATACCACGCCCGATAACACTGCGCCAATTGTGCCAATCACCCAGAAAAGCAGTGTTGGTTCGTTATAAGAAAATATTGTTGTAATTAAAAACAACCCAATGGCCGATATTATTAAACCTATAATTTCGGGTATTAATTTAAAGGCATAAGCAATGCCTGCTTTTTCGCTTTTGCGCTTGTTATAAGCCAATATAGCCAAAACCGCAATAATTATAGTGAATAAAGTTATGCCAACAACAGAACCAACCGTGAATAATTTAAAATTGGTATATCCATATAAAAACTTGGCTAAGCCCAATATTGCAAAACCAAACGGGGTTGTATAAGAAAATAAATCTTCAATGGCAAGACTAACAGAAAAGCCAAACAAATGGTATTCGCACAAATAAAGTGTAAAAGTTGCAATAATGGGTATGCCAATATTAATTGTTAAAATTGAAATTATGCTGTCAAATACATTGCCTGATGTTATTATAAATAATAACGAAAACAAACCTAACACAAACATCATTAATGCTGTGAATAAAAATGAAGGCAACATTTTACCGGGGGTGTATTGCACATAATTTAGGCGTGTTAGGGCATATGTGCCCAAATAACCCACCGTTAGCGGTAATAATGCCGAAATATAACAACTTATAAATCTGGCCGTTAATATATGCCAACGCTTAAGCGGCAACGCATGGAAAAAATCACTGGCTGTTTTGTTATATAAAAAGTTAAAATTTATGTAAAGCATTATAAGCATAAATGCCATAATGCCCACCGCCATTATGCAAGAAAACGAATTAAACAAATTTTCAAACTTATATATAGGTTTATAATGCTGTACATAATTAGTAATAACATTATATAAATATATAGGTGATATTATAAAGGTTAATATCGTTGTTAATATCGTAAAGCCTAAATTCTTTTTAAGTGAAAATGCAAAAAAGTTAAAGAATTGCTTATTTAATAATGTTTTCTGCGTCATATCCCCTTACCTCCAACTCGTACATAAATATTTCTTCAAAACTGGGCTCTATGGCCTCTATAAAAATAGGGTTAAGCCTTTTTAAAAAAGTCATAATTTCTTCCCTATTGCCCCTAACAACAAGATTTAAAAGCGAGCCTGTTTTTTCGGTTTTAACAATATCTAACTGCTCGAAAATCGAGGTATCGGGCACCCTTTCGAATGCTAATTGAACCTTATGTAGTTTTTGTTTTAAATTTTCAATTTCATCGTTAAAAA
>JAFSIN010000030.1 GCA_017439765.1 Clostridia bacterium
GCAAGCAAACTGCAAAGCGGTTGCGGGATAATATTGGAAAAATAACACCTATTGTTTGGTCGCCGAATTTTGATTTAATATCGGCTGCAATATCGTCCACTGTGGCATAGTTGCCTTGCGACCTTGCAACAATAGATTCTGTTAGTGAAATAACATCACGGTCCCTAAGGCTGAAGCCTTCATATTCGGCTGCCTCTAAAACGCTGGTAGCCACTATTTCGGCTAAATTGTCGCCCTGCCTGATTATTGGACAACGAATTCCGCGCGATATTGTGCCAACTCTTCTTTCTTTATTTTCCATTTTATTTTCCTTTCCGCCTAATATTGCTTTAGCAATACGGCAACGAAATTAACAAAATATTGTATGTTATTTATAACATTATTATTATACAACAAAATGCCAATTTGTCTATAAAAAATTGAAAATTTTTTGCAAAATTTTTCTTTATTTTACATTATTGCGCTTAACATTAACATTTCTTTAAGGTTCGAATAAATATTGTCAGCCTGCGAAAGCGGCAATGGGTTTTTACCCAGGCCGACCTCGACGGTAAATGCAGGGCGATTAAATTCGCTAATAAACCAGTCTTTAAAGCCGCCGCCCGACGCTAATCCCAACGGAATATCGAGCGCATAACCTGAAGATGTTGCCATTATTTCGGCCATTTTTTGTGCGCGTGGAGGATTATAATTTTCGTAGTTCCAATATATAACCTCGCCCTGAGAATGAAAAGCCACCGCGTGTCTTATTTTTTGAACACGGCAAAGTTCGGCTATGCTTAAACTTTCGGGCTCACTTAAGGGCGAGAAACCACCGAAACGGGTGGGTGCCGGACCATATATGCCGGCCTTTTTTTCAAGTTCAGAAAGTTTGTGCCACCCTGCAGGAAAGTTGTGGTTAATATCCACTCCCCTGGCGTTCGCATTCCAATGGGTATAATCAGATTTGCTTAATTTTTCGATTTTTTCGGCCATAACCCCACAGGCTTTTTTGCCGTGAATAGAAATTTCCACACCGTCGGGGTTAACCATTGGAACCACTATTAATGCCCTGCCGTTAAAGGCTTTTTTAGCGTTTAGACCGGCTATGTAACCATCGTTTTTTAAGGCGACACAAAGTTCTTCTAAAAAGCGTAACAAAATGTAGGTTGTTATGTGCTCACTGCCGTGAAACGAAGCCGCAAAAAGCACATATTCGTTTTGTCTGCCAAGTTTTAAATAAGGTATATCGCGCCCTAAGCAACTGCGGCCCAATATACCGCAATGCAAAAAGCCATATTTGCTGCAAAGCAAATTCACCGCATTTTTTGTTTCCTTATAATCGTAATTTTTTAAACTAACTATTTCTTCCATTTTTACCGCCCTTTCTTAATTATATGTTTATTAAAAAGGGGCTTAAATAATGCAAAAAATAAAGGACAAAATTAATTGTCCTTTACAACATCTATTTTTTCTATATTATACCTTTTAAAAAGTTGTATAGCCTGCTTTGTAACAAGCTCACCGCTTATTAAAATTGGCACGGCAGGCGGGCAACTAACGGTGGGAGAAGCTAAAACACGGCCTTCGGCCTTTAAGGCCAAAACGCTTTCGCTGCTGCTTAACATTGCTTTGCGAATTGATAATTTTTGTTGGCTTATGTTTGAACCCAAAGGTTGATTATTAATGGGATTTTTATGTTCCAACCTGCCAAAAAAACTTTTAAGTTTAATAAAGTTAAGTCCATTATTTTGTGGCGTAAACATAAAAACAGCGATATTATCACTACATAATTCGGGTTCTATTTTACAGCATTTTAATTTATTATAAAATTCATCTGCGGTGTAGCCGATTTCTGCAATGTTAACGGTTATTTTTAATGGCTCGGTGCCAATTAATTTATAACCCTTTTGCCTTAAAAATCCCTTTAAATTATGCACTTTTTGAACACACTTTTGCAGTTGATTTTTATATTCCCCGCCCAAATATTTATTAGCAAAATCGAGCGATTGCAAAACCAAATAAGATGGGCTGGTAGAAGAAAATAAAGCCAGATATTTTTCGGCCGAGGCAACATAATGCTCATACCCCTTTGCTATGTGCAAATAGGCGCCGCCTGTTAATACGGGCAGGGTTTTGTGGGCCGAATCACAACACATTGCGGCTCCCAAATTAATGGGGTGCTGTGCATCTTTTAAAAACCGCAAATAAGCCCCGTGGGCATTATCAACCACAAGGGGTATATTATAATTTTTGCATATTTGGGCTAACCCTTTTATGTTAAGCATATTGCCTAAATAATCGGGCGAGGTTACATAAACCGCATTTGGTAATGTTTTGGTGTTTTTAAGATAATTTTCTAAATATTCGGGGGTAATGTTGCATTCGCAAATATTGCCCGAATCGCCAAACAACCAACTAACATTAACATCAAGCAGTGCGCAGGCATAAATAAAGGCTTTATGGGCGTTTCGGCCTGCTAAAACACTGGGGTTCGGACCACAATTTTCAAGCGCCAATGCAAGCATTGCCTTAATAACGGTTGTTGAACCTTGGGCAGAATAATATGTTGCGGCACTGTCAAAAAGCGTTGCTGCGTTTTGTTGGCTTTCTTTAATAATACCGCCTGCGTTATTTAAAACATCTGCTCCGTTAATTTCGGTAATATCCAGTTTTTCAAGGCCCAAAAACTTTTTGCCTTTATGACCGGGCATATGCAGCCTAACGGTGTGAGATTTACTGTATTTTTTTACAAAATCAACTATTGGTGTTTTCATTTAATTCTTCCTCGGCCACTTGTAACATAACAGCACATTCTATGCGTTTTTTAAACAGTTCGCAACCGTATTCATAAATGCCGTTAATGTTGCCCGTGGCGTGATAAGAGTTTGCGGCGCACCCGCCCGAGCAATAAAGTTTTGCCCAACAATCTTTACACTCTTCTCTTGCATAGGCGTTGCAACTGCGGAATTTATTTTGAACTTCCTTGTTGGTTACACCCTTCCAAATATCGCCAAGGCTGTATTTTTCATCGCCCACGAATTGATGGCAGGGATAAAGCTCACCCCACGGTGTTACGGCCATATATTCGGTGCCCGAGCCACAACCTGTTATGCGCTTATAAATGCAAGGGCCGTTTTTAAGGTCGAGCATATAGTGGTAAAAGGTAAAGGGTTTACCCTCTTTTTTGCGCTTTAACATTTCTTTGGCCAATATTTCGTATTGCTCTTTAATTATAGGTAAATCGGCATCGGTTAAGGCGTAAGGGTCGTTGGCGGGGCAAACCACAGGCTCCATACTTAATTCTTTAAAGCCTAAATCGGCCATATGAAAAATATCGTTGGTAAAATCGGTGTTATTATGGGTAAAGGTACCCCGCATATAATAATCTTTGCCGCCGCGTTTTTCTACCAATTTTTTAAATTTAGGCACAATTTTTTCGTAACTGCCGTTGCCTAAATAATCTTTTCTAAAGTGGTCGTTAACCTCGGGTCTGCCATCTAAACTTAAAACAACATTGCTCATTTCGCGGTTGGCAAAATCTATAACATCATCATCTATTAACAAGCCGTTTGTGGTTAATGTAAACCTAAAGTTTTTATTATACTTTTTTTCTTGGCTTCGGGCATATTTTACAAGTTCTTTAACGGTATCCCAATTCATTAACGGTTCGCCGCCGAAAAAATCCACCTCTAAATTTTTTCTACTACCCGAATTTTCTATTAAAAAGTCAAAGGCGCGTTTGCCAACCTCAAGGCTCATTAATGCGCGTTCGCCTTGGTATTTGCCCTGGCTTGCAAAACAATAAGAGCAATTAAGGTTACAGGTATGCGCAACATGCAAACATAAAGCCTTAATAACATTGCTGTTGTTTTTATATGTATAGGCCAATTCTTCATATGGGTCATTACTCCATAATTGGCCGTTGGCCTTTAATAATTCAACCTCGTTAATACATTCTTTAATATCTTCACGGGTTACATCGGGCATATGGCCGTATTTATTCAAAACAACATTAATTATATTTTCGTGTGGCTCGTTTTTACCAAGCATTTCTATAATATCGTAAGCAACGGCATCAACCGAATGTACCGAGCCGCTGCAGGTATCGAGCACTATGTTATAACCATTAAGTTTATATTGATGAACCAATTATTTTACACTCCAAACAAAAGCGCTGCCTTAAAAAAGGCAGCGCTAAAATTAACAAAAAATTAAGCTTTTTTGTTTTCGCATTTTTGGTTAGCAACGCCGCAAGAGGTTTTGCAAGCCGACTGGCAAGAAGTTTGGCATTCGCCGCAACCGCCGTTTTTCACGGTGTTTTTAATATCTTTGGTTGCAATAGTTTTAATTCTGTTCACAGGAATTTCCCCCTTTTAATTTTTACAAAATAATTTTACCACGCTAAAAACATAATGTCAACAATTAAAAATGTGTTGAGTTTTTTTGTTTTTTTGCTAAAATAGTATTTAAGGAGTTGATTTTATGTATTACACCATTAAAAATGATATTTTAACGGCCGAAATAAACAGCAAAGGCGCCGAGCTTATGTCGGTTAAAAAAGATAATGTAGAATATATTTGGCAGGGCAACCCGGATTATTGGACAGGCCGTGCCTATAACCTTTTCCCTATATGTGGCAGAATGTGGGAGGGCAAATATTCTTACAAAGGCAATATTTACGAACTTGGAATACATGGTTTTATTAGACATTCGGAATGTGAGGTTTATGAGTACAGCGAAAGTAAAATTGTTTTTTCACTTAAAAGCAATCCCGAAACCCTTAAAATCTACCCCTTTAATTTTGAATATTTTGCTGAATTTGAGGTTGTTGGTAACAAACTTATTACCCGTTACACCGCCACTAATACAGGAAGCGAAAATATGTTTTGCACCTTTGGCGGCCACCCCGGTTTTAATGTGCCACTGGATTTTGGCAATTTTAACGATTATTATCTTGAATTTTGCAATGATTGCAGCCCGTGTGAAATAGATTTTGCCACAGGCAAAGAAACTCCTTTTAAAATAAGGAACAATAAATTTATTGATTTGGAACATTCTTTGTTTGATAACGACTCTATTTTCCTTACTAATGCTGCAAATTCTGTAACATTAAAATCGAACAAAAGCAACCGAGAGGTTACGGTTAACTACCCCGGTTTTAAATATATTGGTATTTGGCACAAACCATTAAGCGATGCCCCCTATGTTTGCATTGAACCTTGGTGTGGTTCGCCTGCCCTTGCCGGCAGTTATGCCGATTTGCAAACCAAGGCCGATATGTTTGAAATCAAACCAAAGCAAAGCAAAAGCGTTAGTTTTGATATAATTTTTAAATAATTTGTACATACTATATTTATATTTTTTTAGTTGGTGATTTTATGCGCGCAAGCGGAATTTTAATGCCTATATTTTCGTTACCGTCGCCCTATGGTATAGGCACCTTGGGGGTCGAAGCCAAAAGGTTTGTTGATTTTTTGGAAAAAGCCGGACAAACATATTGGCAAATATTACCCCTAAACCCCACAAATTTTGGCGATTCGCCTTATCAATCTTTTTCGTCGTTTGCAGGCAACCCATATTTTATTGATTTAGATTTATTAAAAGACCAAGGTTTGCTTAAAAAAGAGGAAATTTTAAGTTTTGATTTTGGCACAAACCCTTATAAAATAGATTACGAAAAACTTTATTTAAACCGATTAAAGCTTTTAAAAATTGCTTTTTCAAGGTTTAACAAAACCAAAGAGTTTGATTTGTTTTGCAAAAACAACGCTCATTGGCTTAACGGATACGCCTTGTTTATGGCGTTAAAAGAAAAAAATAATGGGTCCGCTTGGTACACTTGGGAAAAACATTTGGCTAATCAAGAAGAACCTGTGTTACAAAATGCCAAAGACGAAAACTGGGAAGAAATAATTTTTCAAAAATTTTTGCAGTTCACATTTTTTACCCAATGGCAAGAAATTAAAAATTACGCCAACCAAAAAGGCATTAAAATTATTGGCGATATTCCTATATATGTGGCATACGACAGCGCAGATATTTGGCAAAATAAAGAACAATTTTTAATTGATGATAACCTAAAACTAAAAAGCGTTGCCGGTTGCCCACCCGACGCCTTTTCAAAAACAGGTCAACTTTGGGGCAACCCACTTTATAATTGGCCGAAAATGAAGTCGGATGGTTTTAATTGGTGGAAGAACCGCCTTGCCCACGCTTTAAAAATTTATGATGTTGTGCGCATAGACCATTTCAGAGGATTCGAGGCCTTTTACAGCATTCCCACAACACACACCACCGCAGAAAAAGGCAAATGGATAAAAGGTCCCGGCATTAAATTTTTCAAAGAAATATCTAACCATTTTGGCGGCAAACTGCCCATTATAGCCGAAGATTTAGGATTTTTAACCCCTAAGGTTAAAACATTATTGAAATCCACCGGATTCCCCGGTATGAAGGTTTTGCAATTTGCCTTTGACAGCCGCGAAGACAGCGATTATTTGCCACATAATTACAACAAAAACTGCGTTGTTTACACCGGCACCCACGATAACGACACCATTTTAGGTTGGGCCGCCACCATAAAGGAAGCCGACTTAAAATTTGCCGAAGAATATTTAAATTGCAAAGCCGACTCGAGCTTTAACTGGAATATGATTAAAACCGCCCTGGCCACCACTGCCGACACCGCAATTATTATGATGCCCGATTTATTAGGCCTTGGCAGTGAAGGGCGAATTAACACCCCATCAACACTGGGCAATAACTGGCAGTGGCGAATAGACGGCAGTTGCATAAACAGTTGGCTTGCCGAAATTTTATATAAAACAACCGGCACCTACAGAAGATTACCAAACAAAAAGGAATAGCCCTGCGGCTATTCCTTTATTAATACCTTTTCAATTTTACCAATAATTAAATTGTGCAGGTCGTTATTATACCATTTTTCTAAAATTTCTTTGTTTAAAAAGCCATTTTCTTCAAGTTGAGATACATATTGTTTCTTGCAAACAATAACAAGTCTTGCCTCGGCAAAATATACCGAATTATAATTGAATATTGGGGTTAAATTTGCTTTTTCGGTTTTGTTAACATCGCGTCCCGAATATTTTCCACAAACCGAATGTATTGCTTTATTATCACCATAAAACGAAAATGTAAAATAATCGTTGTTATTAATATAATCCATGGTGTAGCGTTGTGGGCGCACCACCGTTGCCACACAGTCTTGGCCCCACATTTCTCCCATAAAACCCCAAGATGCTGTCATCATATTGTAATCTTGCTCGGTTCCTGCAGCAACCAAAGCCCATTCGTTTGCAATTAAGTTTATAATATTATCCTTAATTTCGGTAGCGTTAATTTCCTTAAACATAGTAATCACTCCTAACATAATAATAGTAACATAAAAACACCTTTATTACAATAAATTTTTGTTAAAAAATTATCGTATTTGCTATTGTGTTTTTTTAATATTTTTGCTATAATTAGTGAGTACGGTCGAATTTTGCGACTAAAATACCGAAAGGAGTACATATATGATTATTTCTAAAGAAGTTGAAAATATGTGCCCTCTTGCCAAGGGTACATACCATGGTCCTGCTCCGATTCCGGAAGAAGGAAAATGGGTTCAGGTTAAGGAAGTTAAAGATGTTTCCGGCCTTACACACGGCATTGGTTGGTGCGCACCTCAACAGGGCGCCTGCAAATTAACACTCAATGTTAAAGACGGTGTTATTGAAGAAGCCTTGGTTGAAACCATTGGTTGCTCGGGTATGACCCACTCGGCCGCTATGGCTTCGGAAATTCTTGTTGGTAAAACAATATTAGAAGCCCTTAATACCGACCTTGTTTGCGACGCTATTAACACCGCTATGCGCGAACTGTTTTTACAAATTGTTTACGGCAGAACACAAACCGCATTTTCGGAAAATGGTTTGCCAATAGGTGCCGGCCTTGAAGATTTAGGCAAGGGCTTACGCTCACAAACCGGTACAACCTATGCAACTTCTCTTAAAGGCCCACGCTACTTAGAATTAGCCGAGGGTTATATTACAAAATGTGCTGTTGATAACGAAGGCACAATTATCGGTTACAAATTTGTTCACCTTGGCAAAATGATGGAAATGATTGCTAAAGGCATGGACGCTAACGAAGCTTTAGCCAAAGCTAGCGGACAATACGGCCGTGTTGATGATGCTGCAAAGCTAATCGACCCACGCCACGAATAATTTAAGGAGGAATTTAAAATGGCTTTATTTGAAAGTTTTGAAAGAAGAATAGACCAAATTAACGCAGAACTTAATAAGCACGGTATTTCCTCCATAGAGGAAGCCAAAGAAATCTGCGATAAAGCAGGAGTTGACGCTTATAATATTGTTAAAGGCATTCAACCAATATGCTTTGAAAACGCTTGCTGGGCCTATGTTGTAGGTTGCGCAATCGCAATTAAAGATAACGCTAAAAACGCAGCCGAGGCTGCAGAAAAAATCGGCTTAGGCCTGCAATCTTTCTGCATTCCCGGTTCTGTTGCCGACGACCGTAAGGTTGGTATTGGCCACGGTAACTTAGGCGCTATGTTGTTGCGCGAAGAAACCAAGTGCTTTGCATTTTTGGCCGGCCACGAATCTTTCGCTGCTGCCGAAGGCGCAATTGGTCTTGCAAAAAGCGCCAACAAAGCCCGTAAAGAGCCTTTACGCGTTATTTTAAACGGTCTTGGTAAAGATGCCGCTAAAATTATTTCTCGTATAAACGGTTTCACATATGTTCAAACCAAGTTCGATTATTACACAGGCGAGCTTAAAATAGTTGATGAAATTGCTTATTCTAACGGCGAGCGCGCCAAAGTTCGTTGCTACGGCTCCGACGATGTTCGCGAAGGCGTTGCTGTAATGCACAAAGAGGGTGTAGATGTTTCCATTACCGGTAACTCCACCAACCCAACCCGTTTCCAACACCCTGTTGCCGGAACATACAAAAAAGAATGCATTGAGCAAGGCAAAAAATACTTCTCGGTTGCTTCGGGCGGCGGCACAGGCCGTACACTCCACCCCGATAATATGGCTGCAGGTCCTGCTTCTTACGGCATGACCGACACAATGGGCCGTATGCACTCCGACGCTCAGTTTGCAGGTTCTTCATCGGTTCCTGCCCACGTTGAGATGATGGGTCTTATTGGTGCTGGTAACAACCCAATGGTTGGTATGACCGTTGCTTGCGCTGTTGCAGTTGAAGAAGCTTTAAATAAATAATTTGCAGTGCATAAATTAAAGGACTTGAAGATTTTCTTCAAGCCCTTTTTTTATTTATCGTTGTTATTTATAAATTCCGCAATATCTTCAATACGACAATTTAATGCAGTGCAAATTTTATCAATAGTTTTGGTTTCAATATTTTCATTCGCCTTTAAGCGCCGAATTGTTTTGCTGTCAATTCCACATTGTTCTCTTAACTTATATGTCGAAAAACCTTTTAATTCCATTGTAAGCCATAATTTGTCAAAAACTATCATAATATATCCCCCTTGACATATATTATTATGGGGATTATAATCTTAAATATTAAGGGGATATAATCCCCATATATTAAGGTGATGGTTTGCTAAAACGTGTTGTGATTGCAGGGTGCAGAAATTATAATAATTATGATGAGGCAAAAATATTTATTGATTTTTGTTTGTCTAATATACGTAAGAAAAATGATATTGTTATTATTTCAGGCTGTGCTAGTGGCGCCGATGCTATTGGTGAGCGATATGCACAAGAAAATGGATTTAGGATAGAGAGGCATCCTGCAGATTGGCAAACCTATGGTAGAAGTGCAGGACCAAGACGAAATAAACAAATGGCAGAAGTCAGCGATTATGTTATTTGCTTTTGGGACAATAAAAGCGCAGGTACACAGTCAATGATTTCATATGCTCGTAAGTATGGAAAGCCTGTCAAAATAAAAAAGATATAAGAAAGAAAAAATATTTTTTAATCCGCAGGAAAACCTGCGGATTTTTTTATTTTTATATGGTATATTTTTCCGATTTGTAGTATAATGTAAAAGATGATTGAATTTTAAGGGAGAATTTAAATTGAAGAAACTTTTATGTTTGATTTGCATAATTTTAATTTGTGTTGTGCCAATTGACGCCTTTGCCGAACAATTTAACATTGCAGCAAAGGCAACGTCAGATAAGGTTAAGGTTACAGAAAGTGTTACCATAACCTTAGAAACGCAAAACACAACCACCCAATTTACCGCGGCCGAAATTAAGGTTGAAAACAATAATTATTTTAAGGTAATATCGGGCAAATTTTTGGGTGAAGACAGCGAAAATGCTGCTTTTAACCCCACATTACTTAGCGGTAAAATTAATTACACAGAGCCGCAAACCGCCAATTCTAATTTATTCTCCCTTGTTTTGCAGGCCGAAAAGTTAACCCCAAAAGCCACTGAAATTAAAATTGAGTTTAACCTGTTTAATAATGAAACCCCAGTAGCAACCCAAAATTTAACGGTAAAAATTTTAACAGAATGCACCGAGCACAGCTTTGGCAAATGGACCAACGAATTTGGCCGCACCCCCGACTGCGAAACAGGCGGCAACGCCACCAGAACCTGCGTTTTTTGCGGTTTTTCTGAAACAAAGAATTTAGAACAAGGTGAGCATAAATTTGGCGAATCCACCATTATTAAAGCGCCCACCTGCACCGAAATTGGTTACTCTCGCGCTTTTTGCGGGGAGTGCGGCGACAAAATTTTAACCGAAGTTGCCGCCACAGGACACACTTTAGGTAATAAAATAACAACAACTGCACCCACCTGCACCGAAACAGGTATTTTAACCGCAAAATGCAATAATTGCGAATATTTTGAGGAATACCCTGCAGCAGCATTGGGGCACAAATTTTCTGAGGCAGTTATTACAACCGAGCCCACAATAAGCACCAACGGTATTCAAACAGGCGTTTGTGTCAGGTGCAACAAAACAACCGATTCCCCTGTTGACTGTGCCCAATACGATGCCACTAACAACATTCAATTTAACACAAAGTTAGGCGTTTTCCCCGAGGGAACCGTGCTTAAAATTAACAATATTACCAATCAAAACGAAGGCGTTAGAAAAGCACTCGAACATATTTCAAGCGTTTACACCGCATTTAACATAAGCTCGGTTTATAGGCTTTCTGCGCCCGAACCGAACGGTGATTTAACCGCCACCTTCTCCATTCCGGCAGAATATGGCAAAAATGCGGCTTTATATTTTATTTCGAACGATGGGTCTATTAGCAAATTAACCTCACAAATAAGCCCCGACGGCCTAACCATTACAACTAAAATTAAACAAATGGGCATCTATGCTGTTTGTAACGTTGGAATTATTAACACAACTGCCGGCGGCGTTTTTAAATTAAACGGTATATTTTTAGCCGTTTTAGCCTTAATATTAATAATTTGCGTTTGGTTGTTTATTGGTTTAAAGGTATTTAGAAATAAAATTTTAAATATACTTAATAATATAAAAAAATGGTTAATAAAAAATTTAACAATTAAAAAAATCAAGGCTAATTTTAAATTTTTGGTAAAAAACATTCCCCTTTTGTTTAAGGGCAAATCTGAGTTTAAAAGCCCACACCTGCGCCTTGAAAATCCAAATGAATATAAAGCTGTTGTTTTTGATTTAGACCACACCCTTTTTGACCGCTGGGCAACATATTCCAAGATTTTAGATACCGACATTGCCTACTCCGTTTTTAAAAAAGAATTGGGCAAGAAAAAAATATTAAAAGCCTGGATTTTTGCCGATAAACATTACAACTATATATCATGGGAAAGAATGTGGGAATATTTAAAAAAGAAAGGTGTAATAATAGATACAGTAGAACGAGAAAACTTTTTTGAAAACCACATTAAAAAACTTTTTATGGAAGTTGCCGTGCCATATGATTTCACCATTCCCACTCTTGAAAAACTTAAAGAAAAAGGTTACAAAATTGGTTTGATTACAAACGGCTCTAATAAACTGCAACGCACAAAATTAAAAACTTTAGGGCTTAACGATATTTTTGACGCTGTAATAATTTCGGATAATTACGGGATTAGAAAACCCAACAGACTGTTATTTTACAAAATGGCAGAACTAATGAAAATTCCCCCCGAACATATGCTGTATGTTGGCGACCACCCATTAAACGATATAGACGCCTCAAGGCAAGCAGGTTACACGCCCGTTTGGGTTAAAACTAAAGGCAGGTGGCAATTTAACAACATTGAAAAATGTGAGTTGCAAGTTAAAAATATATCACAAATACTTAAAATTTTAAATATACAATAAAAATGCAATTTTACATAAACCCTTTAAAACCGCTGTTTTAAAGGGTTTTTACCCCCTATGCAACCACAGGTTGCTAAGGGATGAGCAACTTTGATTGATAGACAATTTTTGCCTATATGATAAAATACTCTACAAGGAGGAGTTATAATGACTTTAGGACAAAAAATTGCAATACTAAGAACTGCCGCTAAAATCTCCCAAGAAAATTTGGCCGAAAAGTTAGGCGTTTCACGCCAATCGGTATCTAAGTGGGAATCAGACAAAGCCCTGCCAGAAATCAATACCGTTTTACAACTTTCTAAAATTTTCAGCATCACTACCGATGATTTACTGCATAATGAAATACCGCTGCCACCCACCTACACCGAGCCTATTTTTAGGCCTAAAGAATCGGTTAACTATAATCTTAAATATTTTGGAACCGATGGCTTTAGGGGTGAATCGGGCGTTGCACTTACATCGGAACACGCCTTTAAAATAGGTCGATTTTTAGGTTGGTATTATACCTCTTCTTTCTTTAATGGCCGCCGCGAACAAGGCAAAAAAACCAAAATTGTTATTGGCAAAGACACACGACGCTCGAGTTATATGTTTGAGTATTCTATTGTTGCAGGTCTTACGGCATCGGGAGCTGATGCTTATATGCTGCACGTAACCACCACGCCCAGCGTTTCTTATGTTGCCATACAAGATAATTTTGATTGCGGAATTATGATTTCGGCTTCGCACAACCCGTTTTACGACAATGGAATTAAATTAATTAATACACAGGGCGAAAAAATGGATGACTACACCCTTTCGCTTATAGAAAAATATATTGACGGCGACATTGAATTTTTTGGATTTACCGACGATTTGCCCTATGCCACCAAAGAAAATATTGGTCAAATTATCGACTATACTGCCGGACGAAACCGCTATGTAGGTTATTTAATTTCGGTTGCCGCTAATTCTTATAAAAATTTAAATATTGCTCTCGACTGTGCCAACGGCTCGGCTTGGATGATAGCCCGAAATGTATTTAACGCGCTTGGCGCTAAAACCCATGTTATTAACGCCGAACCAAACGGAATTAACATTAATAACCACGCGGGCTCCACCAATATAGGCTCACTGCGCCAATTTGTGCGTGAGAATAACTGCGATGTGGGTTTTGCATTTGATGGCGATGCCGACCGATTAATTGCCGTTGATGAAAACGGCGAGATTGTAAACGGCGACCACGTAATATATATTTTAGCAAAAATGCTAAAAGAAAAAGGTCTTTTAACTTCCAACACCGTAGTGGCTACGGTAATGTCTAATTTAGGTTTATTCAGAGCGTTAGATGAAGCCGGAATAAATTACATTCAAACCACTGTTGGCGACCGTTTTGTGCATGCCGCCATGATGGAAAACAACTGTGGAATAGGCGGCGAGCAAAGCGGACACACAATTATTAAAAAATATGCTTCAACAGGAGATGGCATTTTAACCGCTATACTGCTTACCGAATGTATGGTAGATTATAAATCCAGTCTGAGCCAACTTGCAAGCCCGGTTAAAATGTACCCTCAAACCGTTAAAAACATTACCGTTACCGACAAATCAGCCGCCGCCGCTGACCAAACGGTTTTAGACGCCGTTAAAGAAATTAACGAAACTTTAGGTAAAAACGGCAGGGTTTTGTTAAGGGAAAGCGGCACCGAACCTGTAATTAGGGTTATGGTTGAAAGTGATTCGCAAAAAATGTGCGATTCATATGCCGAAAAGCTTATAAAACTTATTTCTGACTTAGGCTATGCCAAATAATTTTTAAAGAGCAAAATTCTTTTGAATTTTGCTCTTTTTTTGTTAATTTTAACTTAAAAATCTTGTAAAAACACTGATTTTGTTGTATAATATACGATGTATAAGCGTTTTTGGAGGTGTATACTAATGAAATATATTGCGGAGGAAATTTTAAAGCCTGTTAAAAATATTGCAGGCGGTATAAATTTACCGCATTTTAAAAACACTGCCGACAGTGTAGCCACACCATTACCCGACCCTAAAACAGTTGTTATGCCGCTTAAACAGCATATTGGCGCTGCCCTTGAGCCGACTGTTGCAGTAACCGATAAGGTTTTTGTTGGCACCCTTATTGCCGACAGTGAAAGCCCAATGAGTGCACCGCTGCACTCAAGTGTTTCGGGCACGGTTAAAGAAATTACCGAGGTTAAAATGCCATCGGGTGAAAAGGTTAAAGCTATTGTGATAGAATCCGACGGTTCTGCCACACAGGCCGAGCCAAACATTCCCACCATAAACTCGGCCGAAGACATAGTTAAAGCCGCAAGAAATGCAGGCCTTGTGGGCCTTGGTGGCGCAGGTTTCCCAACACATATTAAGTTGGCCCCTGCCGTTAACGATAATATTGACACTTTAATAATTAACGCTGCCGAGTGCGAACCCTATATTACCAGCGACTACCGCACCTGTATGGACGATTACGACGATGTTTTTGATGGTATTTATTTGCTTAAAAAATATTTTAATTTTAAAAACATTATAATTGCCGTTGAGGCCGACAAGCCCCTTGCTATACGCAAGTTGTGCGATATAGCCTCTGACCGACAAGACACTATTAACGCCGTAAAGGTTATGAAACTTAAAAAAACCTACCCTCAAGGTGCCGAAAAGTTTTTGGTGTATACCACAACGGGCAAGATGATACCGCCCGGCAAATTACCGAGCGATGTTGGTTGTGTAGTTATGAATATTACCAGCATTGCAGCACTTAACAGATACATAAGAACGGGTATGCCGCTTGTTAGCAAACGCATCACGGTCGACGGCAACGGCATTACCAACCCACAAAACCTAATTGTACCCATTGGAACACCAATAATTAATGTTTTGGAATTTTGCGGATATAACGAAAATCTTACAAAAATTCTTTATGGCGGACCCATGATGGGCCTTGCCGTTAGCGATATAACAAGCCCTGTGCTAAAGCAAAACAATGCTATTTTAGCGCTTTGCGAAAACCAAAATGTTAAATCTACCCCGTGCATTAAATGTGGGCGCTGCCTAAGGCACTGCCCCGTAAATTTAACACCCGCTTTTGTTAACGCAGCGCTAAAGCGTCAAGACAATGAAAAACTTGCCGTTCTTAACATTAACCAATGCATTGAATGTGGCAGTTGCGCCTATGTTTGCCCGGCTTCAATCCCACTAACACAGGTTATGCGCACGGCAAAATCAATTTTAAGGAGGAACAGCAATGTTAAATAAATTAACCGTTTCCTCTTCGCCACACATTCATTTGGGTGAAAGAACCTCGGGCATTATGTTAGATGTTATTATTGCGTTAATTCCGGCCGCTATTTACGGCATAATTCTTTTTGGGATAAATGCCGCTTTGGTTGTTTTGGTGTCGGTTGTTTCGGCAATGTTAAGTGAATTTATTTGGAATAAAATACTTAAAAAAGAAAATTCCTGGTTTGATTTAAGCGCTGCTGTAACCGGCCTTATATTAGGCCTTTGCCTGCCGCCCAGGCTCCCGATTTGGATGGCCGCTTTAGGCAGCGCCATTGCAATAATTGTTGTTAAGCAAATGTTTGGTGGTTTGGGCCAAAACTTTGCTAACCCTGCCAGCACAGCCAGAATAACGCTTATGGTTTCCTTCCCCGCTGCCATGACGAGCTTTTACGAGCCATTTGGCAATATTGTCAGCAGTGCAACCCCTCTTGTAGACGATGGCGCCCTTACCGTAAAAGAATTTTTATTTGGTATTCACGGCGGTTGTATTGGCGAAGTTGCCATTTTGCCGCTAATAATCGGCGGTTTATACCTAATGGCCAGGCGTATTATTTCTCCCATAATCCCAACTTCTTTTATTGCCACTGTTTTTGTTTTTTCTTGGGTTTTAGGACTAAACCCGTTAAACGCAATTTTAAGCGGTGGATTAATGCTTGGTGCATTTTTTATGGCCACCGACTATGTTACAACCCCAAGTTTCAATTTAGGTAAATTGATTTTTGGTGTGGGATGCGGTATTTTAACGGTTGTTATCAGGCGTTTTGCCGCCCTGCCCGAAGGTGTTTCATATGCCATTTTAATTATGAACCTTTTGGTTGGCTACATTAATAAACTAACCATGCAAAAGCCTTTTTTTAAGGAGGTTAAACAAAAATGAACCTGCTTAATAAAATAAAATCATTTTACAACAAATATACCGATATTTTAAGGCCTATGTTTGTGCTTACAATTATTTGTTTGGTAACTGCCGCCGCATTATCGGTAACCAATATGTTAACCGCAACTCGCATTGAAAATTTGGCAAACCAAAACAAAAACCGCGAAATGTCGGCATTATTGCCCGCTCAAAATTATCGGGAGGTTGCCGTATCTAACAAAAATTCACAGTTATTTTTAGCCCAAGACGAGTCAAATTTTGTGGGTTATGTTGTAACCGCTTCGGCAAAGGGCTATGGTGGCGATATTAACATTATGGCCGCCATTAACCCCGACAAAAAAATTATTGGCGTAAGCATTTTAAGTGCAGCCGATGAAACCCCGGGCCTTGGTGCTAACGTTACTAAACCTGAATTTTATTCACAGTTTGCAGGGCTGTCGGCAAACATAACGGCAATTAAAAACACAGCAAACCCTGCAAATAACGAAATTAAAACCGTTACAGGCGCTACAATATCATCAAAGGCTGTTACAAAAGCCGTTAACCAAGCTTTACAAATTGTTGAAGAATACGAAAAAAGCCTTAATACCGAGGGGGTGCAGTAAATGAAAAAACATTTTTCTTACCTAACTAACGGAATAATAAAAGAAAACCCTGTTTTAAGGCTGGTGCTTGGCACCTGCCCAACACTTGCTGTAACCACCGCTGCCGTTAACGGTATTGGAATGGGTGTTGCTGCAACGCTTGTGCTTTTAGGCTCGAATATTGCTATTTCGGCTTTGCGAAAATTTATTCCCGACAAGGTCAGGATTCCTGCTTACATAACAATTATTGCGGGTTTTGTAACAATTGTTCAAATGCTTGTAAAGGCATTTTTGCCCACTATTGATGCTTCACTTGGAATATTTTTACCCCTTATTGTTGTTAACTGCATAATTTTAGGCAGGGCCGAAATGTTCGCCTCTAAAAACAGTATTTTACCCAGTGTGTTAGATGCTATTGGCATGGGCATTGGCTTTACCGCCACCCTTACATTAATGGGCAGCATTAGGGAATTAATTGGTGCCGGAACACTGTTTGGGTTCCCAATAACACAACAATTCATTAGCCCAATGGTTATAATGCTTTTACCGCCAGGTGGATTTTTTGTTTTTGGCATTTTGGTTGCACTTTCTAACAAATTGGCCACCAAGGCCGGTAAAGAACCCGTGAAAAATTTAGGTTGCAGCTCTTGCCCAATGGCAAGCAGTTGTGCCAATAAAAAGGAGGCCGAATAATTATGACTACCACCATAGTTTCTATTTTATTAGCCGGCCTTTTAACCGAAAATATGGTGCTTTCTAAATTTTTGGGTATTTGCCCATTTTTAGGCACATCTAAAAAATTTGACACTGCCTTTAGCATGAGCTTGGCTGTAACGGCGGTTATGGTTATTGCAACAGCCGTTACATACCCACTTTACGCCTTTGTTTTATTGCCGCTTAACCTTGCTTATTTGCAAACAATAGTGTTTATTTTGGTTATAGCAGCATTGGTGCAGTTTTTAGAAACCGTTTTAAAAAAATATGCCAAACCTATATATGAATCGCTTGGCATTTACCTCCCCTTAATTACAACAAACTGTGCTGTTTTGGGAATAACCCTTTTAAACTTTACAAAAGGTTATAACTTTTTTGAATCTATTATAAACGCATTATCGGCAGGATTGGGCTTTATGTTGGCCCTTGTAATTTTTGCCGGCATTCGCCAAAAGGTTGATGAATCCGATATCCCTGAAGGTCTTAAAGGCCTTCCCATAACCTTAATTGCTGCATCTATAGTATCGCTTTCCTTTTTAGGATTTGCAGGAATAGGAGGTTAAATTATGGCTGGTTTTATATACACCGTTTTAATTGTGGGTGGCATTGGCTTAATACTTGGCGCGCTTTTAAGTTTTGCCGCTAAGTTCTTTTCGGTAAAGAGCGATGAAAAGGTTGAGCAAATTCGCGCTTGTTTGCCCGGTGCTAATTGTGGCGCTTGCGGTTTTTCAGGATGCGATGGCTACGCCGCTGCTATTGCCGCCGGCCAAGCCGAATATAATTTGTGCACACCCGGTGGCCAAGGCACCGCCCAAGAATTATCAAAAATTTTGGGTGGAAATGTTACCGTGGTTGCTAAAACAGCGGTTGTGCATTGTAACCACTGTTTTGACAAGGCTGTGTCCGATTTTGCTTATTGCGGCTTAAATTCTTGTGCTGCCGCCAACATTTTGTACAACGGTTCACTTGCCTGTAAAAACGCTTGTTTAGGGTTTGGCGACTGCATAAAGGCCTGCGAATTTAACGCCTTAAAATTAGAAAACGGCAATATTGTGGTTGACAAAAACATTTGCGGCGGGTGCGGCAAATGCGTTAAAGCCTGCCCAAAAGGTGTTATAACACTTGAGGTTAAATGTCTGCCTTATGTTGCCTGCAGCAACACCGAAAAAGGCGCTGTTGCCCGCAAACAGTGCACCGCCGCCTGTATTGGCTGCAAAAAGTGCGAAAAGGTGTGCGAACACAACGCCATTACGGTTAAAAACAATTTGGCCGTTATTGACTCTGCGCTTTGTGTTGGTTGTAACAAATGCTCGGCCGCCTGCCCTGTGGGTTGCATATTAAATTAAAAAAAGGAGGTTTACCCCTCCTTTTTTATAGTTGCCAATTAATTGGCTTAATACCGGCGTTTGTTAATATTTGATTGGTTTTTGAAAAATGCTTGCATCCGAAAAAACCACCATATGCCGAAAGCGGACTTGGGTGCACCGATGTAAGCTTAGTATGTATTGGGTTATCAATAATTTTAGCCTTGCTAATAGCGTTATTACCCCACAGCAAAAACACAACGGGTGTATCTTTTTTATTAAGTTCTAAAATTATTCTGTCTGTAAAGATTTCCCAGCCCATTCCTTTGTGGCTGTTAGGGTTGGCCTCACGCACGGTGAGCACATTATTAAGCAACAACACACCCTGCTTAGCCCAGCCGGTTAACTCGCCCGAATTCACAGGGGCTTTAAACCCTTCAATATCGCTTTCAAGTTCTTTAAAAATATTTTTAAGCGAAGGCGGCAACTTTACCCCACTTTTAACCGAAAAACAAAGCCCGTGCGCTTGGCCAAATCCATGGTATGGGTCTTGCCCAATAATGCAGACCTTTGTATCATTAAAAGACGTGTATTTTAAAGCATTAAAAATATCGTTCATATTTGGATATATTGTGCGGTTTTTATATTCGTTTTTTAAAAAATCTCTTAATTTTAAATAATATGGCTTTTGCCATTCGTCTTTTAAAATAATATCCCAATCGTTGCCAATATTAACCATTTTAACCACCTTAATTTAAATTTTTTGAAGGAAATTTTATGAAAAAATGTATTTTATTTGATTTAGACGGAACCCTTTGCAACTCGGCCGAGGGTATAATTAAATCTTCGGTTTATGCGCTGCAAAAATTTAATGTTACGGTTAGCCCCGAGCGCCTTAAAACCTTTATTGGCCCACCCCTTAGGGTTTCATTTGCGAGTGTTGGTTTAAATGAAACCGACATTGAACAAGCCCTGATTTTTTACCGCGAACGATATAATTCAGTGGGTTTATTTGAAAACGAGGTTTATGAAGGCATTCCAGAACTTTTAAGTAAACTTAAAAATAACGGCCACCGCCTTTTTGTTGCCACCAGCAAACCCGAAAATATGACCATGCGTATTTTAGAGCATTTTGATTTGTTAAAATATTTTGAGGGTGTGGTGGGTGCCTCGTTAGATAAAAGCCGCGACAACAAAGAGGCTGTTATTGAGCACCTTTTAAAAACACACAAAATAAACAACGCCATTATGGTTGGCGACACAGTTTTTGATGTGATTGGTGCCAAATACCACAAAATTGACACGATTGGTGTATTGTGGGGGTTCGGCGAAAAGTCCGCGTTAATAGACAGCGGTGCTGTAAAACTTGCAAAAAACACTACACAATTATTTAACATTTTAGCAGACCTTTAAAGGTCTGCTTTTTATTATGATAACATAATTTTTAAATATTCTCAAGCAATAAAATACCTCACGCTATGTATTTTAACGCATAATATGTAGTGTGATGGAGTGAAAAAATATGTTATTATGTGATTTATTGCCGGGAGAAACGGCAATTGTTAAGGGTGTTTCGGGCAAAACACCGCTTTGCAGACGGCTTAAAGATATTGGTTTTACAAACGGTAACACAGTTACCTGTATTATGAATTCCCCTTTAGGTGAACCCACCGCCTATTGTATATTAGACACAATTATAGCCTTAAGGCAGGGCGACAGCAATAAAATTCATATTAAAAAGGTGATATAATGGGGCTTACTAAAAATTCACACAAAAGCACCCTTTTACAAGATGCAACCGGTTTAAAAAGCAACCACCGCGATATTACCGTAGCACTTGCGGGCAACCCAAACGTTGGTAAAAGCACCGTTTTTAACGCCCTTACAGGCATGCACCAACACACAGGCAACTGGTCGGGAAAAACGGTTAGCACCGCCAAAGGAAGTTACATATATTTAGGCCGAAAAATCATTTTAATTGATATTCCCGGAACCTATTCGCTTAATGCTAACTCGGCTGAAGAAGAGGTTGCGCGTGATTTTATTTTAGACGGCAAGGCCAATGTTACTGTTGTGGTGTGCGATGCCGCAACTTTGCAAAGAAATATTGCGCTGCTTTTACAAATTAATCAAACCAACAACAAAACTATTCTTTGCATTAATTTTATAGACGAAGCCAAAAAACGCGGAATAACCGTTAACACCGAAAAAATGAGTAAAATGCTCGGGCTTCCGGTGGTTGCAGTGTCGGGCAAGAAAAAATTAGGGCTTAACACCTTAAGTGATGAGATTATTAAAATGCATGCCCTTATTTTACCCGAACAAAAAACAACCAAAACTGTGGATTTTTCGGCCACACAAATTAACGCAAGAGCCAAAGTAATATGCGACGCTTGTGTAACAAAGGGCGAAAATAAAGGCTTTTTAAAAGACCGCAAATTAGATAAAATTTTAACCGGCAAACTAACGGCGGCACCCACAATGCTTTTATTACTTGCCGTTACCTTTTGGCTTACCATCAGTGCCGCTAACTACCCTTCAGATATATTGGCTAATATATTATTTTCGTTTGAAAAGGTTTTATATAATTTTCTTGAAAAAATTGGTTTTCACGCTAATCTTTGCAATCTTTTAACCTATGGTGTTTACAGAGTGGTAGCCTGGATAGTTTCGGTTATGCTGCCGCCAATGGCAATATTTTTTCCATTGTTTTCTATTTTAGAAGATTCGGGTTATTTGCCCCGAATTGCCTTTAATTTAGATAAATGCTTTAAAAAATGCAGAGCTTGCGGCAAACAATCTTTAACCATGTGCATGGGTTTTGGCTGCAACGCCGCCGGCATTATTGGTTGCCGAATAATTGATTCAAAACGTGAACGACTAATTGCAATTTTAACCAACAGTTTAGTGCCTTGCAATGGCCGTTTCCCGCTTCTTTTAGGCATTATATCCATGTTTTTTGTGGTGGGCGAAGGTCTTGACACTTTAAAAGCCGCCTTAATTTTAACCTGCTTTATATTACTTAGTATTTTAATGACCTTTATTTGTTCTTTCCTGCTTTCTAAAACCGTTTTAAAGGGTATGCCAACTTCTTTTATATTAGAGTTGCCGCCATACCGTAAACCGCAAATTTTTAAAACTATTATACATTCGGTGTTCGACAGAACCTTATTTGTTTTGGGCAGGGCTGTTATTGCGGCAATACCTGCCGGGTTAATTATTTGGCTTAGCGCAAACATTTTTATAAACGGGCAAACACTGCTTAGCATTTGCGCCTCATTTTTAGACCCGTTTGGCAAAATTTTGGGGCTTGACGGCGTAATTTTAATTGCCTTTATATTGGGCCTTCCCGCTAACGAGATTGTTCTGCCGCTTATATTTTTGGCCTATTCGGGTGGTTCTTTATTAACCGATATTGGCGACCTTACAATAATTAAAAATTTGTTTTTAGAAAATGGTTGGTCCATTATAACCGCCCTTAATGTTATGTTGTTTTCTTTGTTCCATTGGCCTTGTGCAACATCACTTTTAACCATAAAAAAAGAAACCGGCAGTTTTAAATGGACTTTTGTTGCATTTTTAATGCCAACCGTAATTGGTATAATTCTTTGCTTTGTTACCAACCTTATTTATAATTTAATAATATAAAAACCGAGTTTTTTAAAACTCGGTTTTAATTATATATTTGCCAATAATAACGCCTGTTGCTTGGTGGAAAATCATCAAGAATACCATATTGCGGGTCGTAAAACAGGCCGTTAAAATAAAGCGACCAATGCCAACAAATAGGCGTTTCAAGGCTAAGCAACGCAATTTTTGGTAATTATTCTTTTTTAGTTACCGCAACCCTTTGCTCGTTAAACTTTATATTAAAATTCGAAAGGATTCGCTTCATACATTTTAAATCGGTTTCTTTTTCTGTGCCGCAAAGCTCTATAATTTTATTAACATTAACACCTGTGAGCATTGCAAGCACAGCCTGGCCGCAGGCAAGCGGATTAGGCTCAAAAATATGCTTTACACAATTTACGACCGACATTTTTACACCCCTAAAATTAATATTTATAATTATACATAAAAAGGGCAATTTTTTCAAGGATAAATGGCTATTGGTGTTGACAAAAAAATAAAGTTGTGTTAAAATGTTTTAGTCGCACACGGAGAGGTATCGAAGTGGTCATAACGAGGCGGTCTTGAAAACCGTTTGGGAGCAATCCCACAAGGGTTCGAATCCCTTCCTCTCCGCCATTTTTTAATTTTAATTTTGTTACAACACGGAGTAGTACTCAAGTTGGTGACGAGGCACCCCTGCTAAGGGTGTAGGTCGGGTAACCGGCGCGAGAGTTCGAGTCTCTCCTACTCCGCCAAAA
>JAFSIN010000031.1 GCA_017439765.1 Clostridia bacterium
AAAGAGAGCCAACAAAATGCAACAAAGCTTTTTGGCAGTGCCGCAACATATTATTCCACCCAAGGCTCAACCACCGTTATTAAGGCAATGCTTGGGTTGGTGCTTGAAAACAGTGGACCTAACCCCGTTGTTTTAGCAGGTCGAAACGCCCATAAAGCCTTTATTTATGCCTGCGCATTGCTTAATGTTAATGTTAGTTGGCTTTATGGCGATTCAGGCAATATTTGCGAATGCAACATTACCCCCGAATATTTAGAAGATTACCTTAAAAACACCAAAACATTACCAAACGCGGTTTATGTAACCTCGCCCGATTATTTAGGCAATACGCTTAACATAAAAGGGCTTGCTAAAATCTGCAAAATTTATAATATACCCCTTGTGGTTGACAATGCCCACGGGGCTTATTTGCGGTTTTTAAAAAATACACAACACCCCATTAATTTGGGTGCCGCCATGTGTTGTGATTCGGCCCATAAAACCCTGCCCGTATTAACGGGTGGCGCCTATTTGCACATAGCAAAAGGGTATGAGCATTATATTGCCTCTGCCGAAAAATATCTTGCCTTATTTTCTTCTACCAGCCCATCTTATTTGGTCTTGCAGTCGCTCGATTATGCTAATAAATACTTGAGTGGGGCATATAAAAAGCAGTTACAAAAATGCATTAAAAAGGTGGACAATTTAAAGGATTTTTTAAGGCAAAACGGTTATAAACTAATTGGCACCGAACCTTTAAAAATTACCGTTAACATTGCCGAAATCGGCTACTCTGAGGCCGAGTTTTACAACAAACTAAAACGCTGTAAAATAGAACCCGAATTATGCTGTGATAATACCGTCGTTTTTATGTTTACACCACAAAACAATGGTCTTGACTATATTAAATTCAAAAGTTTCTTTGGCAGGTTGGAACATAAAAATCCCATTAATAATCAACCGTTAGGTTTAAACATAAGCCAACAAAAATTATCAATTCGGGGTGCCGTGTTAAGCAGCAGCGAAAGGGTTTCAGCATTAAAAGCCGAAGGCCGCATTTTAGCAGCACCCACCGTTAGCTGCCCACCTGCAGTGCCAATTTTAGTTAGCGGCGAACTTGTTACAAAGCAGGCCATACAACTTTTTGAAAGGTACAATATAGAAAAAATAGATGTAGTAAAGGACAATTAATTTTGTCCTTTATTTTTTGCATTATTTACACTCTTTTTTAATAAACATATAAGTAAGAAAGGGCGGTAAAAATGGAAGAAATAGTTAGTTTAAAAAATTACGATTATAAGGAAACAAAAAATGCGGTAAATTTGCTCTGCAGCAAATATAGTTTTTTGCATTGCGGCTTATTGGGTCGCAGTTGCTTAGGGCGCGACATACCGTATTTAAAACTTGGCAGACAAAGCGAATATGTGCTTTTTGCGGCTTCGTTTCACGGCAGTGAACACATAACAACCTACATTTTGTTACGCTTTTTAGAAGAACTTTGTGTCGCCTTAAAAAATGATGGTTACATAGCAGGGCTTAACGCCAAAAAGGCCTTTAACGGCAGGGCGTTAATAGTGGTGCCAATGGTTAACCCCGACGGTGTGGAAATTTCTATTCACGGCAAAAAAGCCTGTGGCATTATGGCCGAAAAAATCGAAAAGTTGTGTAAATCCGATTATACCCATTGGAATGCAAATGCAAGGGGAGTGGATATTAACCATAATTTTCCTGCAGGCTGGCATAAACTTAATGAACTTGAAAAAAGGGCCGGAATTTACGGACCGGCACCCACCCGTTTCGGTGGTTTCTCGCCCTTAAGTGAGCCCGAAAGTTTAAGCATTGCCGAACTTTGCCGTGTTCAAAAAATAAGACACGCGGTGGCCTTTCATTCTCAGGGCGAGGTTATATATTGGAACTACGAAAATTATAATCCTCCACGCGCACAAAAAATGGCTGAAATAATGGCAACATCGTCGGGATATGCGCTCGATGTACCCTTGGGATTAGCGTCGGGCGGTGGCTTTAAAGACTGGTTTATTAGCGAATTTAACCGCCCTGCTTTTACAGTTGAGGTGGGCCTGGGTAAAAACCCATTGCCGCTTTCGCAGGCCGACAATATTTATTCGAACCTTAAAGAAATGTTAATGCTAAGTGCAATAATGTAAAATAAAGAAAAAATTTGCAAAAAATTTTCAATTTTTTATAGACAAATTGGCATTTTGTTGTATAATAATATTGTTATAAATAACATACAATATTTTGTTAATTTCGTTGCCGTATTGTTAAAGCAATATTAGGCGGAAAGGAAAATAAAATGGAAAATAAAGAAAGAAGAGTTGGCACAATATCGCGCGGCATTCGTTGCCCAATAATAAGGCAGGGCGACAATTTAGCCGAAATAGTGGCTACCAGCGTTTTAGAGGCAGCCGAATACGAAGGCTTCAGCCTCAGGGACCGCGATGTTATTTCACTAACAGAATCTATTGTTGCCAGGTCGCAGGGCAACTATGCTTCAGTTGATGATATTGCAGCCGACATTAAATCAAAATTCGGCGACCAAACAATAGGTGTTATTTTTCCAATATTATCCCGCAACCGCTTTGCAGTTTGCTTGCGCGGTATTGCAAAGGGTGCAAAAAAAATTGTTTTAATGTTAAGTTATCCTTCTGACGAAGTTGGTAACTCGCTTGCAACCTACGATTTAATTGACAAAGCAGGCATTAACCCATATTCCGATGTTTTAACACTTGCTCGCTACCGCGAGGTTTTTGGTGTTCAAAAATTAGAGTTTACCGGCGTTGATTACGTTGAATACTACCAAAACCTTATTACCGAATGCGGTGCCGAGGTTGAAATAATTTTTGCCAATCAACCTAAAGCAATACTCGAATATACCGATTGTGTCTTGAATTGCGACATTCACACCCGTGCCCGCACAAAACGCTTGTTAAAAGCCGCAGGTGCCAAAATAGTTTACGGGTTAGATGAAATTTTAAACACCTCGGTTTCGGGCAGCGGATTTAACGAAAAATACGGTCTTTTAGGTTCTAATAAATCAACCGAAACTACCATTAAACTTTTCCCAAGGGAATGTAAAGATTTAGTGCTTGACATTCAAGCCCGCATATTAAAGGCTACCGGCAAACACGTAGAGGTTATGGTGTATGGCGATGGTGCTTTCAAAGATCCACAAGGCAAAATTTGGGAACTTGCCGACCCGGTAGTTTCTCCCGCATTTACCGACGGCCTTATTGGCACCCCCAACGAGTTAAAACTTAAATATTTAGCCGATAATGATTATAAAGATTTATCAGGCGAAGAACTTAAAAAAGCAATTAGCCAAAGCATTAAGGCTAAAGACGGCAGCAGCCTTGTTGGTAACATGGCAGCTCAGGGCACAACCCCGCGCCAGTTAACCGACCTTATTGGTTCACTTTGCGATTTAACCAGCGGCTCGGGCGACAAGGGAACTCCTGTTGTTTTAGTACAAGGCTATTTCGATAATTATACTAACGACTAAGTTTTAAAGGGGAATGTAAAATGGATTCTAATGTAAGACCGGCTTCAATGCAAAGAATAACAACTGCTGCTTTGGCAGAAGATTTTATAAATGAACAAATAGAGCAAGTAAGGCAACAGGTTGGCAATAAAAAGGTGTTGTTGGCGCTTTCGGGCGGTGTAGACAGTTCGGTTGTGGCAGCCCTTTTAATTAAGGCCATTGGCAAACAATTGGTTTGTGTTCATGTTAACCACGGCCTTATGCGCAAAGGTGAAAGTGAGCAGGTTGTAAATGTTTTTGGTAAAGAATTAGATGCCAACCTTGTTTACATCGATGCTACCGACCGCTTTTTAAATAAATTAGAAGGCGTGGCCGACCCTGAGCAAAAACGTAAAATAATTGGTGGCGAGTTTGTTCGCGTGTTTGAAGAAGAAGCCCGCAAGTTAAGCGATGTTTCGTTTTTGGCTCAAGGCACAATTTACCCCGATATTTTGGAATCTGATGGCGTTAAAGCTCACCATAATGTTGGCGGCTTGCCCGAAGATATACATTTTGAAGGCTTAGTTGAGCCGGTAAAACTACTTTATAAAGACGAAGTTCGTGTTGTGGGCAAGGCTTTGGGTTTACCTGAAAATATGGTTGACCGCCAGCCATTCCCGGGTCCCGGTCTTGGCGTTCGTTGTTTGGGCGCAATCACAAGGGACAGGCTTCATGCCTTGCGTGAGGCCGATGCAATTTTACGCGAAGAATTTGATAATTGCGGCCTTAATAAAACCGTTTGGCAATATTTCATTGCCGTGCCCGATATGAAAAGCGTAGGCGTTCGCAATAACAAGCGTTACGAAGGTTGGTCGGCCATTATACGTGCCGTTAACACCACCGATGCCATGAGCGCCACTATTGAAGAAATCCCATATAATGTTCTTCATTTAATAACAAAACGCATAACAAGTGAGGTAGAGGGCATAAACCGCGTTTTATTAGACCTAACACCAAAGCCTGTTGGCACAATAGAATTCGAATAATAATTAAAACGAGTTAACAAAAGTTAACTCGTTTTTTAAACAGATTTGCGTAAGTAAACTTAAATTTACATTTGTGTGTCAACTTGAATATATAGAAATTAATATATATTGTGGTATAATACTTTTTACAAAATTTATGGAGGCGTAAAAATGGATAAATTTTTAGCGTTAGTTTCTTCATTAAGCGCAGTTTTTGCATTGATTTTTGCTGCTTTTACTGCTAAAAAAATTATAAAATTCCCCGAAGGAACCGAAAAAATGAAAAAAATAGCGGCTTCAATTCGTTCGGGTGCTAATGCCTATTTAAAAAGACAATACAAAATTGTTGTAATTTTCTTTGCGGTAATTTTTGTGGTTCTTGGTGTAATGGCGTTTTTAGGTCTTCTTACACCATATGTGCCGTTTGCATTCATAACTGGCGGTTTTTTCTCGGCGCTTTCGGGCTTTATTGGAATGAAAATTGCCACATTAGCCAATTCAAGAACGGCTAATGCCTGCATAAACGGACTTAACAAGGGTTTAAGGGTTGCGTTTTCTGCCGGTAGCGTAATGGGCTTTACGGTGGTTGGCCTTGGCCTTTTAGATATTTCTATTTGGTTTATTTTGTTAAAATTTGTGTTCAAACTAAGCGAAGTTGAAATAACAAGCGCTATGATAACATTTGGTATGGGTGCCTCTTCAATGGCTTTGTTTGCCCGTGTCGGTGGCGGTATTTTCACAAAAGCGGCCGATGTTGGAGCCGATTTAGTTGGCAAGGTTGAAGCCGGTATACCAGAAGATGACCCCCGTAACCCAGCAGTTATTGCCGATAATGTTGGCGATAACGTTGGCGATGTTGCCGGTATGGGAGCTGACCTTTACGAATCTTATGTTGGCTCGGTTATTTCGTCTTGTGCGTTGGGTGTTGCAGCATTAAAAAATATTAATGCAATGGCTTTGCCAATACTAATTGCGGCCGTTGGCATAATTTGTTCGGTTTTTGGTACATTCTTGGTAAAAACTAAAGAGGGTGCAACCCAAAAACAACTTTTAGGCTCACTTTCACGCGGCACTAATTTCTCGGCAATATTAATAGCTGTGTTATCGTTACCGTTGGTTTATTATGTTTTAGGCGTATCCAACTGGAAAATATATTTTGCAATTTTATCAGGTCTTGTTTCGGGTGTGTTAATTGGTCAAGCAACCGAATACTTTACATCTGAAAGTTATAAACCAACCCGCAATTTAGCCGCAACGTCAGAAACCGGAACTGCCACTATAATTATTGGTGGTTTATCGGTAGGAATGTTGTCTACATTAATACCGGTGGTAATAATTGCAGTTTGTGTTTTGGTAGCCTATTTTGTTTCGGGTGGCGCACAAAGTGCTTCAATGGGCTTGTACGGAATTTCACTTGCTGCTGTAGGAATGCTTTCCACTTTGGGTATTACCTTGGCTACCGATGCTTACGGCCCTGTGGCCGACAACGCCGGTGGCATTGCCGAAATGGCAGGACTTGATAAATCAGTGCGTGAGCGCACCGATGCGCTCGATTCTCTGGGCAACACAACCGCAGCAACCGGTAAGGGCTTTGCAATAGGCTCGGCAGCACTTACAGCGCTGGCGCTAATGGCATCTTATATTGAAAAAATAAATTCTATTGAAGGCGGCGCAGCCAAAATTTCTAACCTTGGAATTAATAACCCAACGGTGTTAGTCGGCTTGTTTGTTGGCGCTTGTCTGCCATTTGTGTTCTCGGCCCTTACAATGAATTCGGTAGGCCGTGCAGCCCAAAGCGTTGTTAAAGAGGTTCGCAGACAGTTTAAAGAAATTACAGGTCTAATGGATGGTAAGGCTGAAGCTGATTATGCCAGTTGTGTGGATTTATGTACAAAATCCAGCCTTAAAGAAATGGTGCTTCCAACCATAATTGCCGTGGTTGTGCCTGTTGTTGTTGGTTTGGCCTTAGGCCCCGCAGGTGTTGTGGGAATGTTAGCAGGCGCCACAATTTCGGGATTTTTAATGGCAGTGTTTATGTCAAACTCGGGCGGCGCGTGGGATAATGCTAAAAAATATATCGAAAGCGGCGTTCACGGCGGCAAAGGCTCAAGTTGCCATAAATCTGCCGTTGTTGGCGATACGGTAGGCGATCCGTTTAAAGATACTTCGGGCCCTGCAATTAACATTTTAATCAAATTGCTTTCAATGGTTTCTATAGTGTTTGCGGCATTAATTGTTAAGGCTTCTATTTTTTAATAAAAAAAGCGGTGTAGAAAAATCTACACCGCTTTTTATATGTATCTTATTTAAGTTCAGATGTGCAATGTGGGCAACGGGTTGCATCAATAGCAATTTCGCTTTTGCAGAATGGGCAAACCTTTGTTGTGGGTTCGGCAGGAACTTCTTCTGATTTTTTGGTTAATTTTCCGCCTAAATTTTGAATGGCAGCAATGCCCTTAATAAGCAAGAAAATAATGAAAGCCATAATTAAGAAATTAATAACCGATGTTAAAAATGCACCGTATTTAATGGCGTTATCGCCCCTAAGGGGAATAACATAACCACTAAGGTTGGCTTTGCCAAATAATGCTAAAATAGGGGAGATAATGTTATCTGTAAGGCTGGTTACAATGTCTTTAAAAGCAGCACCAATAATAACACCAACGGCCAAGTCAATAACATTACCACGGCATATAAAGTCTTTAAATTCATTAAAAAATTTTTTCATTTTAATACTCCTTTAAATTATTTATAATTACACGCGGAACCCTGGGTGATATTCCGCAAATAATTTCATAATTAATAGTTCCGCATTTTTCGGCAAGTTCATCTACCAAAAGGTCTTTTCCAAAAAGAATTACCTCGTCGCCCTCTGAGGCCGAGGGGATATTTGTAACATCTATAATAAATTGGTCCATGCAAATGCGACCAATTATTTTAGCCCTTTGCCCGTTAATCAATACATATCCCAAGTTAGAAAGCAACCTTGGGTATCCATCGGCATAGCCGGCGGTAACGGTGGCAACACGCATGTTGCCTTTTGCAGTAAAGGTGCGGCCATAGCTTACACAGTCGCCCTCGGCTATGGTTTTTACCATAGAGATTACTGATTTTACCGTCATAACGGGTTTAAGTTGACCGTTAAAATCAACACTGTCTGAAGGTCTAAGACCATAAAGAATTATACCCGGGCGGCACATATTAAGGTGGTAATCTGAGCCTAATGAAACACCGGCCGAATTGCAGCAGTGTATAAGCCCTGTGTTGTGGCCTAAACTATTTAACCGTTCTATAACGGTATTAAACCTGTCAAATTGGCTCTCGGTATAGTCTTTGTTATCACTCTCGGGGCAGTCGGCCACCGAAAAATGAGTATAAGTGCCGGTAACATTTAACCCTTTATATGAGAAAACATTAACTATATTATCAAATTCGGGCAATAGGTTATTTCTAACATTAAAGCCTAAGCGGCCCATTCCGGTATCTAATTTTATATGTACATTAACCTTAATTCCTGCAGCTTCGGCATTTTCCGACAATTTTTTAGCATATTCTTCACAATAAACGGTTTGCGTAATATTGCTTGAATATAGCTGACCTGCCAATTGTGGTGGGGTATAACCCAATATTAAAACAGGCTTATTAATGCCAAGTTGCCTTAACTGAATGGCTTCGTCAATGTTAGACACGGCAAAACTGTCGGTCCCAAGTTTGTCTAAAACGGGGGCAACATCTTTAACCGAGTGGCCATAAGCATCGGCCTTAACAACCGACATTATTTTGCTGCCTTGGCAGGCATTTTTAATTATTTTAAAGTTATGTATTAAGGCCGCAATATCAATTTCGGCCCAAGTTCTGTGTAAAAAACCCATAATAAACCTCTAAAAAAAATTACATAAATATTATAACACCTTTTTGTGATTTTGCAAGTTATTGTTTAGCTTATTAGCCAATGGGATAAAAAACAGGCTTAAAAACCACCAAAAGCAAGAGTATAATAAACAAATTTGCCCCTTAAAATTAAAGGGAATAGAGCTGTAATCCCAAATCTCTTTTTTAAGCAAAATGTTAAAAATTAAACCATATATAAGCTCGGCAGAGGTTATAAAAAACACTGCTATTAAAGATTTATAAAGCAGACACATATTGTTAAAAATTTTTGCAATTTTGCCAAAAGCATTAAAGCAGATTCCACCTAAAGTAAACATGGACCAATGTGTTTTGCCGCGCCACAAAATTTCAATTAAAGCATAGCCCGTTCCACCAATTAGAAAAAATATTAAAAAATTTTTAATTCCTTTCAAAATAACCACCTTTAATATTGTTTAACAAAAAAAGGTGCAGTATACAAAAAAAGACCTATAAAATAGGTCTTTTTTTTATTAATAGGCTTTGCCCCAATATAACATATGTTTGGCTTTTTTACCGCAGCAAACGCAGGTGTCGGTAAGTTCTTCGGTTTGCAACGGAATGCACCTGGAAGTAATTCCGGCCTTTTCTTTAAGCATATCTTCACATTCGCGTTCGCCACACCACATAGCTTTTATAAAGCCCGGTTTATTATTTGCAATATCAATAATTTCGTCTAAATTCTTGGCGGTGTAGGTCATGCTGTCGCGGCGGTTAGCGGCCTTTTCAAAAAGACCATCGCGCACTGCTTGTAAAAGTTCGGGAATTTTGGTTTCAAGGTCATTAAGCGAAACGGTAATTTTTTCGCCGTTGTCGCGCCTTGCAATAACACAACAATTATTTTCAATATCGCGTGGGCCAATCTCTAACCTTAGCGGAACACCCTTCATTTCGTATTCGGCAAATTTCCAACCGGGTGACTGTTCACCTAAATCAATTTTAGCACGGCAAATTTTATTAACACGGTTGTAAATTTCGGTAGCCTTTTCGGTTACGCCGGGTTTGTGTGTTGCAATAGGAATAACAACCAATTGTATTGGTGCAATAGCAGGGGGCAGAACCAAACCGCTGTCATCGCCATGGGTCATAATAACTGCGCCTATAAGGCGGGTTGTTGTGCCCCAAGATGTTTGGAATGGATGAACCAACTTATTGTCTTTATCGGTGTATTGAATTCCAAAAGCCTTTGCAAAACCGTCGCCAAAATAGTGTGAGGTTCCGCTTTGCAAGGCCTTGCCATCGTGCATAAGGGCTTCAATAGTATATGTGCTTTCAGCGCCTGCAAAACGTTCTTTTTCGGTTTTAATGCCTTTAATAACCGGCATGGCTAAATATTTTTCGGCAAATTCGGCATAAATATTAAGCATTTTAATGGTTTCGGCCTGTGCCTCTTCGGCTGTGGCATGAATGGTGTGGCCTTCTTGCCATAAAAATTCACGCGAGCGTAAAAATGGGCGGGTTGTTTTTTCCCAACGCACAACACTGCACCATTGGTTATATAACTTTGGCAGGTCGCGGTAAGATTCAATAACATTTTTATAATGGTCGCAAAACAGAGTTTCCGATGTTGGCCTTACACATAAGCGTTCTTCTAATTTTTCGTTGCCGCCGTGTGTAACCCAAGCAACCTCGGGCGCAAAACCTTCAACGTGGTCTTTTTCTTTTTGCAACAAGCCTTCGGGAATAAACATAGGCATATATACATTTTCGTGGCCGGTTTCTTTAAACATTCCGTCCATAATTTTTTGTATATTTTCCCATATTGCATAACCATAAGGGCGTATTATCATGCAACCCTTAACCGACGAATAATCCATTAATTCTGCTTTAGATACAACATCGGTATACCATTTGGCAAAATCTTCGTCCATAGATGTAATTTCTTTTACTAATTTTTCTTTAGCCATTTTAATCACCATTTTTTATTTTATAAAATATTATCATTTTTAAGTAACATAGTAACAGCCACCGCTATTGCAGCCTCTATTGCAGGTAAAGCGCGGGGCACAATACATGGGTCGTGCCTGCCTTTTATTTGCAGCATTGTGTTTTCCTTGGTTTTAAGGTTAACGGTGGGTTGCGGTTTGAAAATAGAAGGGGTAGGCTTAATTGCAGCCTTAACAATTATGGGCATGCCCGTTGTCATACCGCCAACAATTCCGCCGCAATTATTGGTTGCCGTAACAACCTTATCATCTTTAAAATAATATGGGTCGTTGGCTTCGCTGCCCAATAAATAAGCAAAATCAAAACCGGCGCCAAATGAAACACCCTTAACAGCCGGAACACCATAAACCAGTGAAGAAATAACATTTTCAACCCCAAAAAACATGTGGTTTCCAATGCCCACAGGCATACCGGTTACGGCAATTTCAACACTTCCGCCAATGCTATCTCCGTTTTCTTTTGCCGACAAGATAACCTGTTTCATATCTTGTGCAGCAGCCTCTGAGCGTGTAGCAAAATATTTTTGCGACAAACAGTTTAATTCCGATTCATTAATTGTTACAGGGTCAAAAGCAATATCAAAACTGTCGCCAATGTTGTAAATGTGCCCGCCTATAGTAATGCCGCGTCGTGCAAGAATTTGGCGACAAATTGCACCAATTGCTGTAAGTGGGGCGGTAAGGCGGCCCGAAAAATGTCCGCTTCCGCGCATGTCGGCTGTGCCGTTATATTTTACATAAGCGGGGTAGTCGGCATGAGAAGGCCGTGGTGTATATTTTAAATCATCATAGTCAGATGAGTGTGTATTAGTGTTTTTAATAACAATTTTTAATGTGTCGCCGTTTGTAAAACCATTTTCTAAGCCCGATATTATTTCGACCTTATCGGGTTCACGGCGGGCAGTAGATGTGCTGTCTTGGCCGGGGGCACGGCGCGCCATTTGAACAGCTATTAAATCTTCATTTATTTGTTCGCCTTTTGGCAAACCTATAATACATGCAGAAATTTCTGGGGTGTGGCTTCCACCCTCAATAATAATTTTTAATTTTTCACCAAAACTGGAAATCAACTTAAATCACCTTTAAAAAAATTATATAAAACTGTTGACAAAATAAGATTTTACCCCTATTATTTTAATAGACACATTTAATATATCACAAATAAATGCTTGTGTCTACAACATGCAAAATTTTATTTGGAGGAACTTTTATGATTTTTGAAAAGATTAAAGAATTGCTTGCTGACCAACTTGATGTTTCGGCCGATGATATGACAATGGAATCGGATATAGCAAACGACCTTGGTGCAGACAGCCTTGATGTAGTAGAATTACTGATGTCGATTGAAGATGAATTTGAAATAGATATTCCTGACGAGGAAATTGAAAACATAAAAACAATTGGCGATTTGGTAAAATATATAGAAGAAAGACAATAATTAAATATTATTTGTTTAAAAACTTAAGCGGGCTTTAAGCCCGCTTATATTTTTATACCGAAATTTCGTTAGCCATATTATAAGCCTGAATATCAAATTCCTTTTTCATTTGCAATGCTTCGTAAATATCCAGGTCAACAATATGGTCGTTTCTAAAGGCTATAACGCGGTTGCCAATGCCTTCTTTAAGCAATTGAACTGCGGCGTGGCCCATTTCGCTGGCCATAACCCTGTCTCTAACGGTTGGGCGGCCACCACGCTGAACATGACCCAAAATAGTGGCGCGGCTTTCAACACCGGTTGCTTGCTCAATTTGTTTGGCTAATTCGTTAACCTTGCCAACACCTTCGGCAACAATTATAATAAAGTGCCTTTTTCCTGTGGTTTTGGTTTTGTTAATTTTATCAATAATATCTTTTTGTAAATCAAATTCTACCTCGGGTACTAAAATAGCGGTGGAACCAACCGAAATACCGGTTTGAAGCGCTATCCAACCGGCGTGCCTGCCCATAACCTCAATAACGCTGCAACGTTCGTGAGATTGTGTGGTATCGCGCAATTTGTCAATCATTTCCATGGCTGTGTTCATTGCGGTGTCAAAACCAATGGTATATTCGGTAGAAGAAATATCGTTATCAATAGTGCCGGGCACACCAACACAAGGAATGCCATGTAAAGATAAATCACGCGCACCCCTGAAAGAGCCGTCGCCACCAATAACAACGATTCCGTCAATACCAAATTTTTTGCAGTTTTCAACAGCTTTTTTAACGCCTTCTTCGGTTTTAAACAAAGGGCTGCGTGCTGTATATAATACTGTTCCGCCACGGTGAATAATTTCAGAAACCGAGCGCAAATTCATATCAATAATTTCGCCTTCTATAAGGCCGTTATAACCGCGCATAATTCCTTTTACGTTAATGCCTGCGGCTAAAGCACTTCTTACTACCGAACGAATAGCAGCATTCATGCCTGGGGCGTCGCCGCCGCTTGTAAGAACACCTATAGTTTTTATAGCCATATTAATTCAACTCCAAAAATATTATCAATTACTAAGTATACACTAATTTACAAAATTATTCAACAGATTTTACATTATTTTCTCCAACAATTTTTGAAATTTCGCTAATAGTTTGCAAATTATTATTAATATTAAGGTTTTTTGGGGCTGCAAACTGCTTTTTTGTGTCTTGGCAATAAATCACAACGGGGCAGTCGCCTTGGTGTTTTTCAAGCACCTTTTTAACATTTAAAAATTCAAATGACTGTAAAGATGGAACCTTAATATAAACCTTTGTGCTATTAGTGTTGGATATTTCACTATCAATTTGGGCTGGTGAAAATTTTTCGCAAATAATTTCGGTTGGGCGGTCCTCACGCTCTGAAATTTTGCCCGAAATTATAAGCACATTGTTTTCGGTAATAAGGGTTTTATAAAAATTATAAGCGGTATCAAAAATTGTTAGGTTTACAGCGCCTGTAGTATCCTCGGCAACGGCGGTGGCTAGTATTTTGCCGCTTTTAAGGGTGCGCACCAAAATTTTAGAAATTTGCGCAACAATTGTTATCTTTTGTGAATCGGCCAACGAGCCTGCTGCAATTTTTTGGCAGGTGGCGGTGGCTGATTTTTTAGTTTGGATGCTGTAATCATCTAATATATGCCCGCTCAAATAAACCCCAATGGCCTCTTTTTCCAAGGTTAATAATTCTTTTTTACTAAACTCGGGTATATATTCGGGGGTGAAGGATATCTGTTCGGAATTGCTAAACAAATTAAATTGGCCTGCCCCTGTAATTCTAGCTTCGCTTTCGGCAGCCGACAACACGGCATCGATGGCATAAAGCATGGATTTGCGGGTTTTTTCAAGTCCATCCAGTGCGCCGCTTTTTATAAGGGTTTCAAGCGCCTTGCGGTTGAGTTCGCGGCTAAAGCAACGTGAAACAAAATTATAAAGCGACAAAAAATTACCGTTATTCTTACGCTCTGACAATATTTTATTTATAACCGAAGGCCCCAAATTTTTAATGGCCAAAAGCCCAAAGCGTATTGTGCCGTTATTGGCGGTAAAGCCAACTTCACTTTGGTTAACGTGGGGCGGTAAAATTTTAAGGTTAAGCCTTGCACATTCGGCCGAATATTGCGCAACTTTTCCTGCACTGTCCAACACACTTGAAAACAAAGCCGACATATATTCGGCGGGGTAGTGGCATTTTAAATAGGCAGTACGGTAAGAAATCAGTGAATAGGCGGCGGCGTGGCCCTTATTAAATGCGTATGAAGCAAAGGCCGACATTTCATCAAATATTTGTTG
>JAFSIN010000032.1 GCA_017439765.1 Clostridia bacterium
AAGAAAAAAGAGCTTTTAATAGAGGCTAAGGACGAAGTTTTTCAGTTGCGTCAAGAAACCGAGCGTGATTTAAGGGAACGCAGAAGTGATGTTCAGCGTAGTGAAAACCGCTTGCAACAAAAAGAAGAAGCGCTTGATAAAAAAATCGAAAACCTTGAAGCTAAAGAAGAAAAAATTGCATTAAAAGCAAAAGAAATTGACGAAAAAATTCAAGAATGTGAAACCATTAAGCGTAGCCAAATTGAAATGCTCGAAAAAATTTCGGGCTTTACAAAGCAACAGGCTAAAGACCATTTGCTTTCTATGTTAGATGGTGAACTTAACCATGAAAAAGCAGTTAAAATTTTAGAGTATGAGCGTCAAACCAAAGAGGAAGCTGAGCGTAAGGCAAGGGAGATTTTAGGCCAAGCCATTCAGCGTTGCGCAGCCGACCATACCTCTGAAATTACCGTTTCGGTTGTAGAATTACCTAACGACGAAATGAAGGGCAGAATTATAGGTCGCGAAGGCAGAAACATTCGTGCTTTAGAGACTGCAACCGGTGCCGACTTAATTATTGACGACACCCCCGAAGCCATTACCGTTTCTTGCTTTGACCCTGTTAGGCGTGAAATTGCACGCTTAACCCTTGAAAAACTTATTCAAGATGGCCGCATTCACCCCGCAAGAATTGAGGAAATGATTAATAAAGCCACAGCCGAGGTTGAGGCCACTATTAAGCAAGAGGGCGAGCGTGCCATGCTGGAAGCCGGCATACGCAACCTAAACCCCGAACTTGCAAGGCTTTTGGGCAAACTTAAATATCGTACAAGTTATGGCCAAAGCGTACTTAACCACTCACTCGAAGTGTGTCATTTATCGGGTCTTATTGCAGCCGAAATCGGCGCTAATGTAACACAGGCAAAGCGAGCAGGTCTTTTGCACGATATTGGTAAGGCTTTAGACCACGAGCAAGAAGGCTCACACATCCAATTGGGTGTAGAGGCTGCCCGTAAATATAAAGAAAGCGACGAAATTATTCACGCTATTCATGCGCATCACGGCGAGGTAGAGGCCAAAACCGTTATTGCTTGCATTGTTCAGGCTGCCGATGCTATTTCAGCTGCAAGGCCTGGCGCTAGGCGTGAAAACATTGAAAACTATATTAAACGCCTTGAAAAACTTGAGGAAATCGCCAATTCCTTTAACGGTGTAGAGCGCTCGTATGCTATACAAGCAGGCCGTGAGGTTCGTATTATAGTTAAGCCCGAAGTTATTTCGGACGACCAAATGGTAATAATTGCGCACGATATTGCCCAACGTATTGAAAATGAACTTGAATATCCGGGTCAGATTAAGGTTAACTTAATTCGTGAAAATCGTGCAGTAGATTATGCAAAATAATTAAATAGCCCACCTTAATTGGTGGGCTGTTTTTATTATATATAATGCTTTACTTTTAATGGTTTTTTTGTTAGAATGGTAATATTAAAGGCAGGTGGTAAATTTGCAAAATGTTGTGGTAATTGGCGGCGGCGCTGCAGGGCTTATGGCAGCTATAACAGCGGCTGAAGGCGGCAATAATGTTACTGTGTTTGAAAAAATGGAACGGCCATGCCGTAAGGTTATGATAACCGGCAAGGGCAGGTGCAATGTTACAAATAATTCCGGCATTGACACACATATTGCAAACGCCACCAAAAACGGAAAGTTTTTGTTTTCGGCATTGTCGGGTTTTACACCCCAAAACACAATGGAATTTTTTGAAAATAACGGAGTTGCCCTTAAAACCGAGCGTGGTAACAGGGTTTTCCCCGTGAGCGATAAATCGGTAGATATTGTAGATGCTCTTGTAAAAAAAACTAAAAAAAATGGTGTTAAAATAATAAATATGGCGGTTAAACAAATTCTAACGGGCAATAATAAGGTTACAGGGGTTTTATTAAACAATAACCAAACATTTAGTTCTGATAGCGTTGTTTTAGCAACGGGCGGTAAGTCTTACCCTTTAACCGGATCCACCGGAGATGGATATATAATGGCTGAAGAACTAGGCCATACGGTAACGGAACTAAAACCTTCTTTAGTGCCCATAAAAATTCACGAAGGTTTTTGCTCGGCACTGTCGGGGCTTAGTTTAAAAAATGTTACATTAAGTGTTTTTGACGGCGTAAAGAAAAAACCGGTGTTTTCAGCCCTTGGCGAAATGCTGTTTACTCATTTTGGAATCTCGGGTCCGTTAACACTTAGCGCCTCGGCCCATATGCGTAAAAAGCCTGTTAATGAATATAAGTTGGTTATAGATTTAAAACCTGCGCTAACACCCGAGCAGTTAGATGCCCGTATTCTGCGCGATTTTAGTGAAAATAACGGCAAGAATATATCTAATTCGCTTAATAAACTGTTGCCCAAAAGCCTTATACCCGTAATTATAAAAGCATCGGGCATATTGCCCGAAACAAAGGTTAACCAAATTACCAAATCTAAAAGGCAAAGTTTGGTGCAAACCCTTAAAAATTTAACCTTAACCCCAATAGCATTCCGCGATATTGATGAAGCCATAATAACAAGCGGTGGGGTAAAGGTTTCGGAAATTAACCCTGCCACAATGGAATCAAAATTAATTAGCGGCCTTTATTTTGCAGGTGAAATAATTGATGTAGATTCTTACACAGGCGGTTTTAATTTACAAATTGCATTTTCAACAGGCGCTTTAGCCGGAAGGAGTATTGTATGATTTCAATAGCAATAGATGGCCCTGCAGGTGCAGGTAAAAGCACGCTGGCCCGTGCATTAGCAAAAAAAATCAACTTTATTTATGTGGATACAGGTGCACTTTACAGGGCAATAGGTGTTAAGTTTTTAAATTTAGGTTATAACACCGACCTTAATTGTGATATCGCATCGGTCTTAAGCACAACACAAATTAATATTAAGTTTATAGATGGCGAACAACATGTGTATTTAGATAATGCCGATGTTAGTGAAGAAATTCGCTCCCCACAAGCTTCTATGATGGCGTCGGCAGTATCGGCCAAACCTGAGGTTAGAGCCTTTTTGCTTGAAATGCAGCGAAAACTTGCCAAAGAAAACAATGTTATTATGGACGGACGTGATATTGGAACCGTGGTTCTGCCCAATGCTAATGTTAAAATATTTTTAACGGCCGACCCAAAAATCAGGGCCGAGCGCCGTTATAAAGAACTTATAGAAAAGGGAAAACAGGTTACCTTTGACGAGGTTTTAGCCGATATGCTAGAGCGTGATTATAACGATTCCCACCGCGAAATAGCCCCCTTAAAACCGGCCAAAGATTCGGTTATAGCCGACACCGGCAATAAAAGTTTTGATGAATCGTTAGAGATGCTTTATTCTATTATTAAGAACACGGAGTTGCTTTAAGTTGAAAATTACACTTGCCAAAACAGCAGGGTTTTGCTTTGGGGTGGACCGTGCTGTTAATATGGTTTACGAACTTTTAAATAATAATAAAAAAGTTTGCACCTTGGGTCCTATAATTCACAACCCACAGTTAGTGGACGAATTAAAGGGCAGGGGCGTAAAAATTGTAGAATCACCAAATCAGGTTTTAAATGACGAAGTTTTGGTTATTCGTTCGCACGGGGTGCCCGAATCGGTTTTAAAAGAAGCCGAAAATTGCGCCTGCCAGGTGGCCGATGCTACCTGCCCATTTGTTGCAAAAATACATAAAATTGTTGATACGGCTTCAAAAAACGGCCACATTATTTTGGTTGCCGGTGATAGCCTGCACCACGAGGTTATAGGAATTTTAGGTCATATTAATGGCCAATGTTATGTTTTTTCTGATGAAAAAGAACTTGAAAATTTACTTAAAAAACACAATAATTTTGCCGATTTTGCCGTTACAGTGGTCTCACAAACCACTTTTAATAAAAAAACCTTTGAAAAATGCTGTAAAATTTTAAAAAAAGTATGTACAAATGCCGCAATTTTTGATACAATATGTAATGCAACTGCCCTACGGCAGCAAGAGGCCGAGTGTTTGGCCAAGGTAAACGATGTTATGATTGTTATAGGTGGCAAGCACAGTTCAAACACAGCAAAATTATACGAGGTTTGTTTAGCTAATTGCAAAAATACATTTTTAATAGAAACAGCACAAGAACTTAACGGCAGTTTTTTTAAGAATGCA
>JAFSIN010000033.1 GCA_017439765.1 Clostridia bacterium
GCTTTCGCCAAGCAGCAGAATACCTTCGCCGTAAACCTCAACCAAAACACCGTGGCGGGTAATGCGTGGGGCTAAATGCAAATTTAAAAATGCAATAAGCGCAGACATAAACGCAGATGTTCCGTCTTGTGTTCTGAGTAGTGGCACGCCGTGCTTTTGGGCGTAGGGGATAAGCTTTTCGGCAATGGGCAGATTGCGGGTTATTACAACAGCCACGGGTAAGGATGCGAAAAATTTATCTATAATGTAATCAAAATTTTCTAATTTTTCTAAATAAGCAGATTCACTTTTACCAATAACCTGAATTCTGCGGTGGTCAAAATATTCGTAATAACCAATCATTTGCAGACCCGGGCGGTTAACCTCGGCGCTATTGATTAAAATTTCTTCTGGGTTGGTTTTAGTGTAAAGGGTTTCAAGGTTAAGCTCTTTAATAATACGCTTAAGCGTAACGGTAAATTCCTGAGCCATAAAAACACTCCTTAACATAGTATTTCATTGTTATTATACAATAATATTACAAAAAATAAAAGATATTTTTTAGTTTTTCTTGATTAAATTGTAACAAGTATATATAATTATAGATATTAAAAGGTTTTCAGGAGGAAAATTATGAAATTAGGTATTGTGGGTTTGCCCAATGTTGGCAAGTCGACCCTTTTTAATGCAATAACAAATGCTGGTGCAGGCGCTGCCAACTATCCGTTTTGCACCATAGACCCAAATGTTGGTGTGGTTTCGGTTCCCGATTCTCGCTTAAACGTCCTGCAAAAAATGTACACCGTTGGCAATAAAGTTCCACCAATAGTGCCCGCTGTTATCGAGTTTGTTGACATTGCCGGCCTTGTTAAAGGCGCCTCTAAGGGCGAAGGTTTGGGAAACAAATTTTTGGGTAATATACGCGAGGTCGATGCTATTGTTCACGTTGTGCGTTGTTTCGAAAATGACGATATTATTCACGTCGAGGGCTCTATTGACCCGGCAAGAGATATTGAAACAATAGATTTAGAGTTAATTTTTTCCGATATGGAAATGGTAGAACGCCGTATAGCTAAAGTAACTAAAGATTTAAAAGGAGATAAATCTTTAGCCACCGAACTTGACTTTTTAAAAATGCTTTATTCGGTTTTAGAGGGCGGAAAATCGGCTCGTAGCATTGCCGTTACCGAAGAACAGGCCGAGTTTTTAGCACCACTTAATTTGTTAACCGCCAAACCCATAATTTATGCGGCCAATATGTCAGAATCCGATTTTATCGGTAATGCCGAAAACAATCCGTATTTCAAAACGGTTACCCAAATAGCCGAGAAAGAAGGCTCCGAGGTATTGCCGATTTGCGCTCAAATAGAGGCCGATATTGCCGATATGGATGACGAAGAAAAATTAATGTTCTTGGCCGAGTTAGGTCTTAATAATTCGGGTCTTGACCGCCTAATTCAAAAAAGTTACAGTCTTTTGGGTTTAATTTCTTATTTAACCGCAGGTGAAAAGGAAGTTAGAGCCTGGACAATTAAAAACGGACTTAAAGCCCCACAAGCAGCCGGAAAAATCCACAGCGATTTTGAACGTGGATTTATTAGAGCGCAGGTTATAGCCTTTTCCGATTTAGAAGCCAGCGGCTCTATTGCCGAGGCTCGCAACAAAGGTTTGCTCAGAACCGAAGGCAAAGAATATATTATGAAAGACGGCGACGTCGTAGAGTTTTTGTTTAATGTATAAAACATTTAAAACAACCTAAAATATTTTAAAGAGGTGTTTTTTATGGGCTTTTTTTATGGGTTCGATTCTTACTATTTTGTGTTGGTAATACCTGCAATTTTAATATCTTTATTTGCTCAAATTAGGGTTAGCAGCGCGTTTTCAAAATATTCAAAGGTTAATACCCGAATCACAGGCGCCGAGGCTGCCGAAAGGCTGCTTAAGGCCGAGGGCATAACCAATGTTAAAATTGAGCGTGTTTCGGGCAATTTGACCGACCATTTTGACCCAAGAAAAAATGTTATTAGACTGTCCGACAATGTTTATAACAGTTCCACAGCTGCCGCCGTTGGTGTTGCCTGCCACGAAGCCGGCCATGCCGTGCAATATGCTCAGCATTATTTTCCAATAAAAATTCGTAATTTAATAGTTCCGGTTACCCGCATTGGCTCATACCTTTCGTGGCCGTTGTTGCTTTTTGGCATAATTTTAAATTCGCCTTATTTAATAGAACTTGGCATAATTTTATTCGGCCTTGTTGTAGTTTTTCAGTTAATTACTTTGCCGGTAGAATTTAACGCTTCCGTTAGGGCAATTAACGCCATTAAAGAAAATTCAATTATATATGACGATAAAACCCTTAAGGGAGTAAAAAGTGTGTTATCGGCTGCGGCATTAACCTATGTGGCGGCATTGCTTGTGTCATTAGCTCAGATGTTAAGGTTAATTTTGCTTTTTGGCGGCCGCAGGCGGAGGTAATATGTTAAACCTGCTATATAACGATAAATATTTAATAGTCTGTGTAAAACCAACAGGCGTTTTGTCTGAACCCTTTTTGCGTGAAAAAAATATGCCGGGGCTGCTTAAGAAGCAAACAGGGGCATATAAAATTGATGTTATACATAGGCTCGACCGCAATGTTGGCGGGGTAATGGTTTATTCTAAAAGCAGCAAAGCCACCGTTCCGCTCGCTAAAATGATGTCTTCACACAAATTCACAAAGGAATATTTGGCGGTGGTAAAAGGCACCCCTGAAGTTAGCGGCACCTTCCAAGATTATTTGGTTAAAGACAAGAAAAACTGTAAGGTATATGTTACAAACAGCAGCAATAAAGATGCCAAATTTGCTAAACTTGATTACCAAGTTTTAGCGCAAAATAAAGGCTTTTCATTGGTTAAAATAAGGTTGCACACCGGCCGCACCCACCAAATTCGCGTTCAGTTTGCCTCAAGGGGATTTTATTTGGTTGGCGACACTAAATATGGCAACCAAAACACAACCGAAAACGGCAAAACACCAATAGCGCTTTATGCCTACCACCTGGCGTTTTTGCACCCAATTTCAAAACAAGAAATTAACTTTGTTTCTCTGCCCGAAATGGAAGGCGCATTTTCACTTTTTAAAAAAGAAATACAAAATTTAAAATAACACCCCAACTTTTGTGGGGTGTTTTTTTAATGTTCTGTAAAATAAAACAGCAAATATTTATTAAATAATTGCAATCTGATAAATAATGTGATAAACTGATATTGCCAAACCAATTGAATATAAAATTAAGGGCAATCTTTTTGTTTTTATAAGATTGTTTGTTTCAGCATACACTAATGTTGTATGAGTTTGATAAAAACGCAAATTCCGTCAATGTTAGTGTGTGTTATTGCCCTATATATTGAATTGGTTTGGCGACTATCGGGGTTTGCGTTTTTTGTGCGGTCTACTTCGGTAGCCGCACTTTTTTATTTTCAGGGGGTAATTTAATGGCATTCACAACTCAAATTTTTTGTTTTATATTTTTACCGATTATGATTATTTCATATTTTTGTTTTTATTTTTTACAAAAGCGGTGTAATTTTTTACAAAAAATTCGTTCAACAGATATTTTATTAATAATGTTTAGTATAGTTTTTTATGCTTGGGCCTGCTTTAATGATGTGTTAGTATTTTTAGCTTATATTTTCATTTTATATATGTTGGGAGTATTAATAGGTAAAGTTCGCAAACAAGGACTTAACATAAAAATATATGATAATAAAAACAGAAGTCGTTTCTTTTCGGTTGCTTTAATTATTACATTATTTTCATGCGCATTAGTTGCGATAGCCTTGATACATTTTAAATGTATGCCTATAGTTGCACCAATATTTGAATTTTTATCTAAAACACCTATTAAAACCGATAGTATAATTGCTCCTTTGGGCATTTCTTTTATTGCTTTTAGTGCTATTTCTTATCTTGTTGACGTTTATAAAGGCGAAGCCGATGAAGGTAATTTCATAGATTTCCTGTTATATATGACACTGTTTTCTAAAGTGGTTTCAGGACCTATAGTTTTGTGGAGGGATTACAAAAATCAAACTGCAACAATAAGTGCTAACCGTTTTATTGATGGTATAACACGTGTTATGATTGGTTTTTCTAAATAACTTATATTGGCAGATGTCTTTGGCGCTTGTATTGCAAGCACAGGGGACTATGTTGATGTTGTTACTGTTTGGGGAAAAGCTTTTTTGTATATGTTACAAATTTATTTTGATTTCAGCGGTTATTCAGACATCGCATTAGGCTTATCTAAAATGTTTGGTTTTGAATTTGCCGAAAACTTTAATTTCCCATATTTATCAACAAGTATAACTGAATTTTGGAGACGTTGGCATATTTCACTTGGTCGTTGGTTTAGAGAATATGTTTATTTTCCTTTAGGAGGAAGTCGCCAAGGTCAAAGAAAAACAATTATAAATATTGCTGTTGTTTTTCTTTTAACAGGTATATGGCATGGAGCGGGATGGACTTATATATTATGGGGCTGTATAAACGGTATTTGTAATATTATTGAAAAAATTCTTGGCAAAACTAAATTATATATTAATACGCCAAAAGTTGTAAAATGGCTTTTTACAATGTTTATTACACTTCTTTGCTGGGAATTGTTCAGTTCTTCAAACATTAAAGATGCTTTGACCTCTTTTTCTATTATGTTTGGGTTGAAAGCACCAACTGTATGGGCGCATACTTGGGAATATTATTTTGATTTAAGAATAATTTTCTTGTCTGTTATTGGTGCATTAGGAGCAACAGTTTTTGGAATTAATTCTGTACAGAAAGCATATAAAAAATTCGAAAAAACAACAATCGGATATATTGTTACACGAACTTTTATTTTTATATCATTTGTAATTGCTATATTATTTATGGTCAATTCAACTTATAGTCCGTTTATTTACTTCCAATATTAAATTTGAGGGAAAACAATGAAAATATTTAAAATCTTTTTTATAATTCTTTTTATACTTGCCATTTCTACATCAGCAATATTTTTTAATTTTACACCTAAAGCTGTTTCAGAAATAGACAACAGAATGTTAGCTGAAAATCCTTTTACAAGTGATATCGAAGGAGATTTAACAAAAAATATCGAGAACTACATAAACGACCGCATAGGTTTTCGTGATGAAATGATTCTTTCTTACACAGTGCTCAATGATAAACTTTTTAATAAAATGGTTCATCCGTCATATACATATGGAAAAGATGGATATGTTTTTGGAGCAGGTTTAACAACTGAAGGCGAATTTTCTGATTACCATATTTTATTTGCTGATATGATTGAGCAACAACAAGAATATTGCAATAATCACGGGATTCCGTTTTTGTTTGTTTTTAACCCTGCTAAGCCAGCCGTTTTAACTGAATATATCCCAAAAGGAAAACTTTATAGTCGAGATTGGGTAGACAAATTTTTTGATGAATTAGATAAACGTAACATTAACTATGTTGACAATACCAAAACTTTAAAAGAGATGAAAAATAGTGGTGTTGTTGTTTTTAACCAAAAATATGATGCAAATCATTGGAACGATTTTGGTGCATATTATGGAACCAACAAAATCCTAGAAGCGATGAAACAAATTTTCCCTAAGCTGCAACTTAACAAATTGGAAGAATTTATTGTTGGCGAAGAAATTAAAACATCGCTTCCTGTTTCTAATTTTCCTATAAAAGAATCGGTTCCTCTTATTAGTATAAATTATTCTTTTGTTGATAATTCTAGTATATACTACAAAGAATTGGAACTGCATCCATCATATAAAGGTTTTGGTTCGTTTGTTAATGAATCAAGAAAAAAAGAAGGCGCCCCGTCTGCACTTGTTTTTCAAGGAAGTTATATGAATGTGTTTGGATATAAATATTTTATTAATGCGTTTAGTGAGTATACACATGTGCATGATTATCAAAACGTATTGGACATGCCATATTATATAAATATTTTCAAGCCGGATTGCGTAATTTTTGAGGTTGCTGAATATACATTTAGCAATGGATATTTTTCTTATGAAAAAATGAAAAACATTAATTATAACAAACCTTTAGCCTTCTTTGAGGATTGTGATGTTTTAGAGTCTTCGGTTAACGATTCGGAAATTACAATTCAAAAAGGTGAGGGGTTAACAAAAATTAAATGGAATACGAATATTGAGGCTGAGTATGCTTGGCTTTTAATGGATGACGAATATGATATGAAAAAAATTGATGGTGGTTATGAAGTGACAATTAAATCTGAAATGTATCAAGAAAAACACGATACAATTATGTTTATCACTTATAAAGACAATGTGATTACATATTACAATTTAATTAATAACTAATATTTTGTATTTTAAAAAGCAGATGTGAAGAAACATCTGCTTTTTCTTTACTTATACTGTTTTTGTGGTATAATAATAAAAAAGTTTTGTGAGGTGAGGGAAGTTGGATAAGTTTATTTTACATTCGGCTTATAAGCCAACAGGCGACCAGCCTGAAGCCATTGAACAATTGGTTAAAGGAATAAACAGTGGTGCCAAAGAGCAGGTTTTGCTTGGTGTAACGGGTTCGGGCAAGACCTTTACAATGGCTAACATTATCGAAAAAGTAAACCGTCCAACCCTCGTTCTCGCTCACAACAAAACCCTCGCCGCACAGTTGTGCTCTGAATTTAAAGAGTTTTTTCCTGAGAATGCAGTGGAATATTTTGTATCTTATTACGATTATTATCAACCCGAGGCATATATACCGGGTAGCGACACATATATAGAAAAGGATTCGGCCATAAATGACGAAATTGACAAACTTCGCCATTCGGCCACCTGTGCTTTATCCGAAAGGCGCGATGTTATTATTGTGGCGTCGGTTTCCTGCATATATAGCCTTGGTAACCCAATAGATTACAGAAACATGGTTATTTCGCTGCGTGTTGGTATGCAAAAGGACCGCGACGAGCTGATTCACAAATTGGTCGATTTACAATACGAGCGCAACGACATTAACTTTGTCCGCAATAAATTCAGAGTTCGGGGCGATGTCGTAGAAATTTACCCTGCATATTCTTACGGCAGCGCTATAAGGGTGGAATTTTTTGGCGACGAAGTTGACAGAATTTGCGAAATTAACACCCTAACGGGCGAGGTTAAGGCAATGCTTTCGCATATTGCCATATATCCGGCCTCGCACTATATTGTCCCGCCCGAAAAACTTGAAGATGCCCTTAAAAACATTGAAAACGAAATGGAAGAAAGGGTAGAATGGTTTAACAGCCAAGGCAAATTAATAGAGGCTCAACGAATACGCCAACGCACCGAGTACGATGTTGAAATGCTGCGTGAAATTGGTACCTGCAAGGGTGTAGAAAATTATTCGCGTGTGCTTTCGGGCAGACCAAAAGGCAGCGTGCCTTTTACTCTGCTTGATTATTTTCCAAACGATTTTTTACTGTTCGTAGATGAATCTCACGTTACATTACCGCAGGTTAGGGGAATGTACGGCGGCGACAGGTCAAGAAAAGAAAATCTTATTGAATACGGTTTCAGGTTGCCCTCTGCCTACGATAACCGCCCCCTTAATTTTGAAGAGTTTTATAAACATTTAAACCAAGCCGTTTTTGTTTCGGCCACACCCGGCGATTTTGAAAAGCAAAAAGCTGCCCAAATTGTCGAGCAGGTAATAAGGCCAACAGGCCGTTTAGACCCAAAAATTTCGGTGCGCTCAACAAGTGGGCAAATTGAAGATTTAATTTCGGAAATTAATGTAAGAACGGCCAAAAAAGAGCGTGTTTTGGTTACAACCCTAACCAAAAAAATGGCCGAAGATTTAACCGAATATTTAGAAAACCTTGGCATTAAGGTTAAATATATGCACTACGATATTGACACCATAGAGCGCATGGAAATTATAAGGGATTTGCGCCTTGGCGAATTTGATGTTTTGGTTGGCATAAACCTTTTGCGCGAGGGGTTAGATATACCCGAAGTATCGTTAGTGGCTATTTTAGATGCCGACAAAGAGGGCTTTTTGCGCAGCGAAACTTCACTCATACAAACAATAGGCCGTGCCGCCCGCAACAGCGAAGGCACAGTTATTATGTATGCCGACAGCGTAACACGCTCTATGGAGGCTGCCATTAAAGAAACCGAGCGCCGCCGACAAATTCAAAATGCTTATAATATTGAGCACGGCATAACCCCTAAAACAATTACTAAAGATGTTAGGGATATTATTGAAATAACGCCAAAATCAAAAGACGGTGAAGAAAATATTAAAAAAATGCCCAAGGCCGAAAGGGAAAAACTTATTGCGAAATTAACAAGCGAAATGCGCGAAGCCGCTAAAATGCTTGAGTTTGAACACGCTGCATATTTAAGAGATAAAATCACAAAACTTAAAAACCAAAAATAAACCCGTTTTTTCGGGTTTATTTTTTTATTTGTGGTTTACTTTTTTTACAAAAAAGGTTAAAATAATTATATATGCTTTTTTAGGAGTTAATAATGGCTATTAATAAAATTACAATTAAAGGCGCAAAAACAAATAACCTAAAAAATATTAGTTTAGAAATACCAAGGGACAAGCTTGTGGTTTTCACAGGCCTTTCTGGCTCGGGTAAATCCTCACTTGCATTCGACACTATTTATGCCGAGGGTCAGCGCAGGTATGTGGAATCGCTTTCCTCTTATGCCCGAATGTTTTTAGGCCAAATGGAAAAGCCCGATGTTGAAACAATCGAGGGGCTTTCTCCCGCCATATCTATAGACCAAAAAACAACCTCTAAAAACCCACGTTCCACCGTTGGCACCATTACCGAAATTTACGATTATTTAAGGCTTTTATATGCCCGTGTGGGTGTGCCGCATTGCCCAATTTGTAAAAAAGAAATCAAACAACAATCTACCGACCAAATTGTCGATAACGTTATGCAGTTGCCCGTAGGCACTAAAATACAAATTTTAGCCCCAATAGTTCGCAACAAAAAGGGCGAACACCAAAAAGAATTGGAACATGCCAAACGCCAAGGCTATGTTAGGGTTAAAATTGATGGAAATATTTATGAACTGACCGAAGAAATTAAACTTGAAAAAAACATTAAGCATTATATTGACGTTGTAGTAGACCGCCTTGTTGTTAAAGAGGATATTAAAAGCCGCCTAACCGGCAGCATAGAAACGGCATCGAGCCTTACAGGCGGCATAATTAATGTAGAAATTATGGGCGATAAAACCATAACCTATTCGGAAAATTATGCCTGTGATGAACACAACATCTCCTTGCCCGAAATAACCCCAACGCTGTTTTCGTTTAACAGCCCAGTGGGTGCTTGTCCAACCTGTACAGGCATTGGCAAATTTATGAAGGTTGACCCAAGGCTAATTATTGTCGATGAAGAAAAATCAATTTTAGATGGCGCAATAAAGGCTTCGGGTTGGGGTGTAAACTCTTGGTATTACCCCAACCAAGGCACCATTGCAACAATGTATTATAACGGTTTAGCCGAGCATTACGGATTTGACATTAACACGCCTTATAAAGATTTACCAAACGAAGCAAAAAATGCCTTGCTTTATGGCACTAACGGTCAAAAAATTAAAATGCACCGCTCAGAAAACTGGGGCGGTGGCGAGTTTTATTCAGATTTCGAGGGTGTTATTAATAATTTAGAAAGGCGTTATCGCGAATCTAAAAGTGATTATTCCCGCCGTGAAATTGAAAGTTATATGCACGAATGTAATTGCCCCGATTGCAACGGAACAAGGCTTAAACCCGAGGCTTTAGCAGTTACCATAGGCGATAAAAATATATTTGAAATGTGCGAACTTTCGGTAGAAGAACAAATTAATTTTTTATCTACATTAAAATTCAGTGATTTTAAACTTAAAATTGCCCAACCAATTATTAAAGAAATTAATGCCCGCCTTAACTTTTTAAAAAGCGTGGGGCTCGAATATTTAAACCTCTCGCGTGAGGCAGGAACTCTATCGGGCGGAGAGAGCCAACGCATAAGGCTTGCAACCCAAATTGGTTCATCTTTAATGGGTGTGTTGTATATTTTAGATGAGCCAAGCATTGGTCTGCACCAGCGCGATAATGAAAAATTAATTCAAACCCTTAAACAGTTAAGAGATTTAGGCAATACCTTAATTGTTGTTGAGCACGATGAAGATACAATCCGTGAGGCCGATTATGTTGTAGATATTGGCCCCGGCGCCGGCATTCACGGCGGCGAGGTTGTCTTTACAGGTACCGTTAACGAACTTTGCAAGCAAAAAAATTCCCTAACGGCCGATTACCTTACCGGCAAACGAAAAATACCCGTGCCGGCCACACGCCGTAAAGGTAACGGCAATTTCATTGAAATTATTGGCGCCAAAGAAAACAACCTTAAAAATATTAATGTTAAATTTCCACTTGGCACCTTTGTTTGTGTAACGGGTGTTTCGGGCTCGGGTAAATCTTCGCTTATTAATGAAATTTTGCAAAAATATTTATCGGGCAAGTTAAACAATGCCAAAACCTTCCCGGGTAGTTTTAAAGAAATTAAGGGGTACGAAAATTTAGACAAGGTAATTAATATTGACCAATCCCCAATAGGCCGCACCCCACGCTCCAACCCCGCCACATATACCGGCGTGTTCGGCGATATTAGAGAACTTTTTGCATCTACTAAAGATGCCAAAGCAAAAGGTTATTCTGCAGGTAGGTTCTCGTTTAATGTTAAGGGCGGTCGTTGCGAATCGTGCGAGGGCGACGGCATTATTAAAATAGAAATGCACTTTTTGCCCGATATTTATGTTCCGTGTGAGGTTTGCGGCGGTATGCGTTACAACCGCGAAACCTTAAGCATTAAATATAAGGGCAAAAACATTTACGATGTTTTGGAAATGACGGTAGAAGAAGGTCTGCAGTTCTTTTCGTCGGTGCCAAAAATTAAAAGAAAATTGCAAACCTTGTTCGATGTTGGATTGGGCTATATTAAAATTGGTCAGCCTGCAACAACCCTTTCGGGCGGTGAGGCGCAGCGTGTAAAACTTGCCACCGAACTCTCCCGCAGGGGAACGGGCAAAACCATTTATATTTTAGATGAACCCACAACAGGCCTGCATTCTTACGATGTGCATATGTTAATTAATGTGCTTAACCGTTTGGTTGAGGCCGGAAATACCGTTTTGGTAATAGAGCATAATTTAGATGTTATTAAAACAGCCGATTATATTATAGATTTAGGTCCCGAAGGTGGCTTTGGCGGTGGCAATGTTGTATGTACCGGCACACCCGAGCAAACAGCCGCTTGCGAAAAATCTTACACAGGCAAATTTTTAAAACAAATTTTACAAAATTAACACATTATTAATCAATAGCCGTTAGTTTAAGGTTATAATTTATTTAGGAGGGTTGTTGTGTTCGGTTATATTAAACCCTTTAAACCCGAACTCAGAATTAAAGAGTATGAGTTATATAGGGCATATTATTGCTCTATGTGCAAAACACTCGGCAAATCTTACGGCATTTTTGCAAGGTTTACACTTAATTACGAGTTTGTATTTTTGGCACTGTTAATGGCATCGTTAAACGCTAACGAATGCCCAACAAAGCAGGGGCGTTGCCCTTTCAACCCACTTAAAAAATGCAATTTTTGCACGCAAAGCGGTGCCGAATTAGATTTTGCCGCAGGTGCCGCAATGCTGTTGCTTTATTATAAATTGCTTGATAATTTGCGTGATGAAAAGGCCGCAAAAAAATTAAAATATTTAGTTTTAAAACCAAAGGTTACAGGCTGTTATAAAAAGGCTAAACAAAAATATCCACAGCTTAATGAACTGTTTAGTGAATATGACACAGCGCAACAAAAGGTTGAAAATGAAAACACAACAAGCCTTGATGCCGCTGCCGAACCCACCGCTAAAATGTTAGGCAGTTTGTTCGAAATGTGCAGCCCCGAGCCCAACAACAAACGTGTTTTAAACAGGCTTGGTTATTGCATTGGGCGGTATATTTATATTTTAGACGCCGCAGCCGACCTTGAAAAAGATATTAAATCAGGTTCATACAATCCGCTAAAAACATACGAAAACGCTTTAGATACCGCAAAAAAACAACTTTATTTATCAATTAACGAGGCCCAAATGGCCTTTGAACTACTTAAAATTTGTAAATTTAAAAACATATTAGGCAATATTATTTCTTTAGGATTAGAAGATACTTTTGTTAAGGAGTTAAAAATATGAACGACCCATATGTAGTTTTAGGAGTAAGCCCCAAGGCCAGCGATGATGAAATTAAAGCAGCCTATAGAGAACTTGCCCGTAAATATCACCCCGATAATTACACCGACAATCCACTTTCCGATTTAGCAAAGGAAAAAATGCAAGAAATTAATGAGGCATATGACGCCATTATGAACTCTCGTCGAGGCAACAATGGCCGTTCGGCCAATAACGGCAGCGGCGAGTTTTCGCACATTAGAAACCTTGTTTTCACAGGCAGGTTAGAAGAGGCTCAAGAATTGTTAGATGGTGTGCCTGTGGCTTCCCGCACGGCCGAGTGGTATTTTTTAAATGGCTCGGTTCAATATAAAAGGGGTTGGTTTGAAGGCGCATATTCAAGTTTTTCAACCGCCTGCCGAATGGACCCGCAAAACCCCGAATACCGCGAAGCCTTTAACCGAATTTCAAGGCAGTCGGGCAGACAATACAGTCCCTATAGCAGTAGTCAGAATATGGGTGGCTGTGTTTCGTGCGACCCTTGTACATCGCTTTGTATTGCCGATTGCTGTTGTGAAATGTGCGGCGGCGATTTAATTCCTTGTTGTTAATGCCATGAAAAATAATGTAAAAATTGCCTTTTGCGGTGTAATGTCGGCCTTGGCAGCAGTGTTATTGTTGCTTTCATATTTTCCTTATTTTACCTATGCAGTGCCGGCTATAGCCGGCTTAGTGGGGCTTATAGTTTTAATAGAAATTAATACAAAATGGTCCATAATTACCTATGTCGTAACGGCCGTTTTAGCCCTACTTTTTGCCGAGCCCGAGGCTATGCTAATGTATGTTTTATTTTTGGGTTATTACCCAATTTTAAAGTCAGTAATAGAAAAAATTAATAATAAGACAGTACAATATGTTGTAAAATTTGCGGTGTTTAATGCCGCCGTTATATTAGTATACACAGTGTTGGCCAAAATTTTTGGAATTTATATGGGCGATGTTGGTGTGCTTGGCAAATACGGAATTGCTTTTTTATTTGCACTTGCCAATATAACCTTTTATTTGTACGACATTGTTTTGGTGCGTGTTGCGAATGTTTATTTAATGCGTTTGCACAAACAAGTTAGCAAAATTTTAAAAAAATAAAGAGGTTTTATTATGAATTTATGGAAGAACACCCCCGGAATGTGTAACGAAACGCCTCAAATTACACCATACATTCCCGCTAACAAAAAAACCGATGCCGCCGTTGTAATTTTTGCAGGCGGTGGTTATTGTGGCAGGGCAGAGCACGAGGGCCAAGGCTATGCCGAGTTTTTAGCACAAAACGGCATTACAGCCTTTGTGGTGGATTATCGTATTGCTCCACACAGTTTTCCGTTACCGCTTTTAGATGCCCGCCGAGCAATAAGATTTGTAAGACATAACGCCAAAGAATATGGCGTTAATCCACAAAAAATTGCTGCAATGGGTTCTTCTGCAGGGGGGCATTTAACAGCGCTGCTTTGCACATATAAGGGTAAACTCGATTTTGAAGGTGTTGACCAAATTGATAATTTAGACTATTTGCCCAATGCCCAAATTTTATGTTACCCCGTTATAGTTTCGCCGAAAAACGATTTTGCACACAAGGGCAGTTATATTAATTTATTAGGCGGGGAAGAAATGTTGCAAAACTGCCAGAATTACGACCCAAGCCTGCTCGTTAATGAAAACACACCACCGGCTTTTATTTGGCACACATCAAA
>JAFSIN010000034.1 GCA_017439765.1 Clostridia bacterium
AAATATTCGGCAACATCGTCGCAATTATAACCAAAAAGGCTTTTTCTAAAACCAAGTGCCATATTAAAAATCCCCATTTCTCATATACTTAATAACATTATAACAGCAGTTGTGCTTTTTTACAAGATAAATATTTTATGCAAAATATGCATATTTATATGCATTTTTACTTGAAATATGGCAGTATATAGTATATAATATATATAACTATATTTTAAGGTGGGTTGCCCATGCTAACTAGAAAAAACGCAAGAGAAAATTTATTTATTTTAATATTCGAAAAATCCTTTAATAACGACACTGCCGAAGAAATTTTAGAAACCGCAATTTCGGTTAGAGATTTTGAGGTAGACGATTATATTAAATCGGCCTTTTTGGGAATCGACAACAATTTAGACGAAATTGATAACATTATTACCGAAAACACTAAAGGCTGGAAAAAAGAAAGAATTTCAAAGGTTGCATTGGCACTTTTAAGACTTGCCGTTTACGAGATTATATTCATTCCCGATATTCCTGCAAGCGTTTCGGTTAACGAGGCCGTTGTTCTTTGCAAAAAATATGCCACCCAAGAAGATGCTTCTTTTATTAACGGAATTTTGGGTGCAGTAGTTAAAAAATACAACAAAGGGGAATAAAAATGCCATCTGTTTTATCGGTAAAACAGTTGAATTTATATGTTCGCTCGTTAATCGAGGGAGACCCACGCCTAGCCTATGTGAAGGTTGAGGGCGAAATTTCTAATTTTAAAAATCATTATGCAAGCGGCCACCTTTATTTTACCCTTAAAGATAACGATGCCTTAATTAAATGCGTAATGTTTAAAAGTAATGCTACAAAAGTTAAGGCAAATTTGGCCGACGGAATGTCGGTAATATGCAGCGGCAGGGTTTCTATTTATGAAAAAGATGGTCAATATCAATTCTACGCCGACAGCATTGTGCCAAAAGGCGAGGGCGAGTTGGCCGAAAAATTTAAACTCATTAAAGAAAAATTGGAAAAAGAAGGTCTTTTTAAAACTGAATTTAAAAAACCTTTGCCTAAGTTTCCAAAAAATATTGCCATATTAACTTCGGACACTGGGGCCGCAAAGCACGACATCATTAATGTTTTGTCCCGCAGGTACCCTTTATGCAGCGTTTTAATGTGCCCGGTGTTAGTGCAGGGTGCCGAAGCCGCGCAGGATTTAATTAATACTTTAAACCAAGTTTATAAAGCAAACAAAGCCGATGTTATTATAATTGGTCGCGGCGGCGGTTCGGCCGAAGATTTATGGGCCTTTAACGATGAAAATTTAGCCCGAACCATTTTTAATTCACCAATACCGGTTATTTCAGCCGTAGGCCACGAAACCGATTTTACGATATGCGATTTTGTAGCCGATATGCGTGCGCCAACACCTTCGGCCGCAGCAGAATTAGCAGTGCCTAATATAACCGAACTTAAAAGCAATTTGAACGGACTTTTTAAAAGGGTTAACAATTCTTACAACTATTTTTATAATAATGCTGCCGGGCGCTTAAATAATGTAGCTCAATCTTGGTTTTTTAAAAACCCAAACAGATTTTTCACCGATAAAATGCAGCAGCTTGATAAGGTTTTAGATTCCCTTAAAAACACCTATTCCAACATATTAAGTTTGGCACAAAAAAACACCGATTTATTAGGTGCTAAACTGAATGCAGTTAGTCCGCTTGGGGTTTTAGCAAGGGGTTATTCGGTTGCACAAACTAACGGCAATGTTATTAAAAATGTTAACGATTTAAAAGTTGGCCAAAACATTACCTTGGTTATGCAGGGCGGTAGCGCCGAATGTGAGGTTAAAAAAACTGTAAAGGAGCAATTTTATGAATAATAATTTTAATTTTGAAGAATCTTTAAATAAACTTGAAAATATTGTTGCGCAGTTAGAAAATGGTGATTGCCCCTTAGACAAGGCTTTGGAATTATATGCCGACGGCATTAAACTCTATAAAAACTGCAACAATTATTTAAATAATGCAAAGCTTAAAATTGAAGCCTTAACCACAACCGAGGAGCCTGTTAATGAATAATTTTAAAAAGCAACTTAAAGAATATGAGCAACTAATAAACTCTAAAATTAACGAGCTGTTGGTATACCCCGATTCTGACCTATCCCCGTTAACAGAGGCTATGCTTTACAGTTTGAATATTGGCGGCAAAAGAATAAGACCCATTATTATGCTGGAATTTTATAAACTTTGTGGCGGTAACAATAGCGGTATTTATAATTTTGCTGTTGCGCTCGAAATGATTCATACCTATTCCTTAGTGCACGACGATTTACCCTGTATGGATAACGACGATTTTCGTCGTGGCAAACCGTCTTGCCACAAGGCATTTAACGAAGCCACTGCAGTTTTAGCTGGCGATGCCCTGTTAACCGATGCTTTTCGGTTGGCTGCTGATACTAACATAGAACAAAATTGTGTTATAAAAGCCATAAAAATTTTGGCCGAGTGCGCAGGTGTTAATGGAATGATAGGCGGTCAAATAATTGATATTAACAATCAAGACAACGAAATCAGCCTCCAAAAACTTAAAAAATTATATAGGCTTAAAACGGGTGCTTTAATTGTTTCGGCCGCTAAAATTGGTTGTATACTAGCCGGTAATCAAGGTAAACTTGATTTTGCCGAAAAATATGCACAAAATATTGGCTTGGCTTTTCAAATTGTCGATGATATTTTAGATGCCACCGGCAACCCGGAAATATTAGGCAAGCCTGTTGGCAGCGACCAAAAAAATAACAAATCCACCTTTGTTAGTTTGTTGGGGTTAAATGAATGCCAACAAACAGTGGCAAATTTAACTGCCGAAGCCAAGGCTGTTATTAATGAGTTTGAAGGTAACGGTCAATTTTTAAAAGATTTAGCCGATTATTTAGCACAAAGAAATTATTGAGGTTTTTATTTTGGAATATAAAATTTTAAGTAGAATTAATAGTCCCGAAGATGTTAAAAAAGTTAATATTGAAGATTTACAGGCCCTTTGCCAAGAGGTAAGGCACTGCCTTATTGAAACCGTTTCAAATAACGGTGGTCATTTGTCTTCTAACCTTGGCACTGTGGAATTAACGGTTGCTTTACACCGTGTTTTTTCTTCGCCCAAAGATTCAATCTTGTTCGATGTCGGCCACCAGTCTTATACACATAAGCTGTTAACAGGCAGATTTAAAAATTTTAACACTTTGCGCCAAGAAAATGGCATTTCGGGCTTTATGCGCCCACAAGAAAGCCCCCACGACCCATTTATTACCGGGCACAGTAGCAATTCTGTTTCGGCCGCTTACGGCATTTATAAAGCAAACGCCTTAAACGGTAATAATAACTGTGTGGTTTCGGTTGTGGGCGATGGCTCATTTACAGGCGGCCTGATTTACGAAGGCCTTAATAATGCAGGGGGCGGCCGCGGGAATTTTATTATTGTGCTAAACGATAATAAAATGTCAATTTCACGTAATGTTGGCGGCATGGCCCGTTATTTAACCAAAATTCGTTCAAAATCAAGTTACCATAGGTTTAAACATAAAATTCGTAAAGTTCTTGAAAAAATACCGTTCTGCGGTAAAAAAATTGCTCACACAATTTTTAATTCTAAAACCATGCTTAAAAATGCAATTTATAAAAGTAATATTTTTGAAAGTTTAGGTTTTAGTTATTACGGCCCAGTAGACGGCCATAATATTGCCGAACTTGAAAATATTTTTAAAATTGCAAAATCACAAAACAGACCGGCTGTTATACATACCTTAACCGTTAAGGGTAAGGGTTACAGCTTTGCCGAAAACGACCCCAAAAATTACCATGGTGTTTCGGCCTTTAATGTTGCTAAAGGTGCCGATTGTTCGGTTAAACAAAATTATTCCGAGGTGTGTGGCAACACACTTTGCAACCTCGCTAAGAACGACAAAAAAATTTGTGCCATTACCGCCGCTATGTCTTCAGGCACAGGTTTAACTGCTTTCAGCAAAAATTTTAAAAACAGGTTTTTCGATGTAGGTATTGCCGAAGCCCACGCCATGACCTTTGCCGCAGGGCTCGGAATAAAAGGGTTAAAACCTTATTTTGTGGTTTATTCTTCTTTTTTACAACGCGCCTATGACCAACTCTTGCACGATGTTGCCATTGCCAAAATCCCGGTTAAAATTTGTGTTGACCGCGCAGGAATAGTGGGAGAAGACGGCGAAAGCCATCAAGGTTTGTTTGATGCCGCATTTTTAAGCACTGTGCCCGGTATGCAAATATATTCGCCGTGCTATTACAGTGAACTTGAAAATATAATTAAAAATAGCGCCGATTTTGATTTTCCGTGCGCCATCAGGTACCCGCGTGGTTGTGAACCGGCCTATGCCGAAAAATTTGCAAACAACCAAGAATACAGCGTGTTCGGCAATTCCGATACCGCCATTGTTACCTATGGCAGAATTTTTGCCAACGCTATAGATGCCCAAGCAGAATTATCAAAAAAAGGCATTAATACTGCGGTTGTAAAATTAAATAAAATTTATCCTTTTTCCAACGATTTGCTTAAAACAATATCAAAATTTAAAAACATTTACTTTTTTGAAGAGGGCATAAAATCGGGCGGTATTGCCGAGCATTTGTTGGCCGAAATTTCAAAAATCAGTAACACAAAATTCAACATAATCGCTATTGAAAACACATTTGTTGGTGCCTCAAGCACTGCCTGCGCTTTTAAAAAATATAATTTAGACAGCGATTCAATGGTAAAAATTATAGAAGGGAATTGTTAGTTTGGCAGAAAAATTACGCATAGATTGTTACCTTGTGGAAAACGGTCTGGCCGAAAGTCGCGAAAAAGCAAAAGCATATATAATGTCGGGCATAGTTTATGTTAATAACCAAAAGGTTGACAAAGCCGGAACTACCGTTAAACCCGACGATACCATTGAGGTTCGCGGCACAACACTCAAATATGTTAGCCGTGGTGGTTTAAAACTTGAAAAGGCCATTAATTGCTTTGGCATAGATTTAAATAATAAAATTTGTGCCGATATTGGCGCCTCTACCGGCGGATTTACCGATTGTATGCTGCAAAACGGCGCACAAATGGTATATGCTATTGATGTTGGCTATGGTCAGCTTGCTTGGAAACTTCGTTGCGATGAGCGTGTAATAAATCTTGAAAGAACAAATTTCAGGTATGTTACCAACGAACAAATTCCAACTTTGTTAGACTTTGCTTCGGTAGATGTTTCTTTTATCTCGTTGTCGCATATTTTACCCGTTTTAACAAAACTGTTAAAGCAAAATGCACATGCCGTTTGCCTAATAAAACCACAGTTTGAAGCCGGCAAAGAAAACGTTGGCAAAAAGGGTGTGGTAAGGGATAAAAATGTTCATATTGCAGTAAACGAAAAAATTAAAAACATTATTTTAGAAAATGGATTTTCACTTATTGATTTAAGTTTTTCCCCAATAAAAGGGCCTGAAGGTAATATTGAATATTTAGCATACATACAAAAAAGTGAAACACCCGTGGTTTATCCGAGTGTTTCGATTACCGATATTGTAGAAAATTCACATTTATTTTTTAAGGGGTGATAATTTTGAAAATTGGTGTTTTACCAAATTTAGATAAACACGGTGCTGCACAGGCCGTTGAAAAAATGGGTAAACTTTTTAAAGGGTGGGGCTACACAGCCTATTTGCCCGACAATATTTGCGGCACCGATTATATTCATTTGCCTGAAGAAGAAATTTACAACGCCGCCGATATAATTGTTACGGTTGGTGGCGACGGAACAATTATAAGATATGCAAAACTGGCAGCCAAGGTTGGCAAACCGGTTTTGGGTGTTAATGCAGGTCGTATGGGCTTTTTAGCCAATGTTGAACCCAGTGAATTAGATATTCTTAAAAAACTAAAAACAGGCGAATATTCAATAGAAAAAAGAATGCTTTTAGATATAGATGTTATGGAAAACGGCAAACTAAAGGGTAATTTTACTGCCATGAACGATGCCGTTATTACAGGCGGATTTATTTCGCGCATTATTGACATTAAAGCATATTTTGGCGAAGATTACATTTCTTATAGGGCCGATGGTTTAATAATTGCCACACCCACAGGTTCCACAGCATATTCGCTTTCAGCCGGTGGCCCAATTGTAGACCCTATTTCCGAAAACATTTGCATCACACCCATTTGTTCACACACTATTGCCGCAAGGCCAATAATGCTTAATAAAAATGCGGTGGTTAAGTTTAAAGCGCAATCACTTAAAAAGTCAGATATTTTCTTTTCGGTTGATGGCCGCAGAGCCACCGAAATTAAACCCCATACCGAAATTTTTGTAAAAAAATCGGATTACAGCGTTAAGTTTATTAGGTTTAATAATAAATCTTTTTACAAAACCTTATCCGAAAAATTTAAGGACGGAGGCTATTAATTTGAAAAATAAACGACACGAAAGAATTTTAAGCCTTATTAGTGAGAATATAATTGTTACCCAAGAAGATTTATTAGAATATTTAATTAAAGAGGGCTTTAAGGTTACACAGTCTACTGTTTCAAGGGATATTAAACAGTTAAGAATTGTTAAATCGCAAGACTCAAACGGAATTTACAGGTATTTAACTGCTCGTCCTGCTGCCATCAAACCACAAAATAAAACAGAAGAACATTATTTAGATATGTTTTCTAAAAGTGTTATTTCGGCCGATTATGCCGTTAATAATATTGTTATAAAATGCTATAACGGCATGGCTTCGGGCGCATGCGTTGCGTTTGATGCCCTTTACAGCGACTATATTTTAGGCTCCCTTGCCGGCGATGATACCATTATTGCCGTTACTAAGGACGAGCTTTCGGCTAAAACCCTTTGCGAAAAAATATTAAATCATATTTAAAACGGCGGTTTAAATTATGCTTAATAGTTTACATATTGAAAATATTGCGGTTATTGAATGTGCCGATATTACCCTGTCGGGCGGGTTTAATGTTTTAACCGGCGAAACAGGCGCCGGTAAATCCATTGTAATAGATTCCATTAACGCAGTATTAGGGGCCAGAACTTCAAAAGAAATTATTAGGAACGGGTGCAGTAATGCGCGCGTTCTTGCCGAGTTTACCAACATTTCGCCCGAAACCCAAAAAATTATTGAAGATTACGGCTATTCGCTCGATGACGGTAAATTAATAATTCAACGCACATTGTCTGAAGATTCCCGTGGGGGTTTTAAAGTTAACGGTCTTCCGGCTACCTCGGGCGTTATTAAAGATATTGGCGTAAATTTAATTAACATTCATGGCCAACACGACAACCAAACCTTGCTTAACCCCGAAAAACATTGTTTATATATTGACAAAATTGCCAATAATTCGGAAATTTTAACCGATTATTATGCCGAATTTAAAAACTTAAATTCAATAAGGCGCCAACTTGAAGCCTTGGATATGGATGAGGCCGAAAAACTAAGAAAAATCGACCTGTTAAAATATCAAATATCCGAGCTTGAAAATGCAAACATTACTTTAGGCGAACACGAAAAATTAAAAGAAAAGTTAAAATTAGCAAAAGAGTTTGAACAGACTAATAAACGCCTAAATTTTGCCTTGTCGGTTTTAAATTCTGGCGAAGAGCCCGGCGTTATAGATTTGCTTAAAGAGTCTCACAAAAATTTAAGCAAAATTAATTCTGAAAAATTAAACTTAACCACCCAAAAACTGTTAGGCGCGGTGGAAGAATTATGCGACATTGAATCAGAAATTGAGTATTTTATAAATAACGATTTAGTCAGCACCGAAAATATTGATATTATTCAAGACCGCATTGAACTTTTAAACAACCTAATGTTAAAATACGCTCCTAATGAAGAAGGGTTGTTAGAATTTTTAAATAATGCAAAGCAAGAGCTAAATGCCATTAATTTATTAAATGAAAATTCAGCTAAGCTTGAAGCCGAACTTTTAAAATCTGAAGAACGGCTAATTAAAAAGGCTCAAGCATTAACCGATTCACGCATTAATGCTGCTAAAAATTTTGAAAATAATGTTTGCGGTGTTTTAAAATACTTGGATATGCCCAATGTTGTTTTTAAGGTTAGCATTACTAAAAGCCGATATTCTAAAAACGGATGCGATGCCGTTGAGTTTTTAATTTCGGCCAATGCGGGCGAAACGGTAAAACCACTTGCTAAAATAGCGTCGGGTGGCGAACTTTCACGCGTTATGTTGGCAATAAAAAGTGTTTTAGCCAAAGCCGACGAGGTTGAAACATTAATTTTTGATGAAATTGATTCGGGCATTAGCGGCAGGGCAGCCAATAAGGTGGCAGCGCAACTTAAAAAGGTGTCTAATGCAAAGCAGGTAATTTGTGTTACACACCTGGCTCAAATTGCCGCATTTGCAACCAACCACATGCTTATTGAAAAATCGGTTAAAAACGACCGTACATATACAAACGTTTACTCGCTAGATTATAATAGCCGTATTGACGAAATTGCCCGAATAATGTCGGGTACCGAAATTACCGAAAATTTATTCAATTCTGCCAAAGAATTGTTAGATAGGAGTCTTAATTATGAAAATTTATGAAGAATTAGTGGCCAGGGGCTTAATTGCTCAGGTTACCGACGAACCCGAAATCCGTGACCTTGTTAATAACGGTAAAGCCGTTTTCTATATTGGCTTTGACCCAACAGCCGATAGTTTGCATGTAGGTCATTTTATGGCATTGTGCCTTATGAAGCGTTTGCAAATGGCCGGTAACCGCCCAATTGCTTTAATAGGCGGCGGCACCGCCTATATTGGCGACCCTTCCGGCCGTACTGATATGCGCTCTATGATGACACCTGAAATTATAGAACACAACTGTAATTGCTTTAAAAAACAAATGTCCAGGTTTATTGAATTTGGCGAAGGCAAGGCCCAAATGGTTAACAATGCCGATTGGCTTTTAAAACTTAATTACATTGATGTCTTGCGTGATGTTGGCGCTTGTTTTTCGGTTAATAATATGCTTAGGGCCGAATGTTACAAACAACGAATGGAAAAGGGCCTTTCGTTTTTAGAGTTTAATTATATGATAATGCAGTCGTACGATTTTTATCATTTATATAAAGAATATGGCTGTAATATGCAGTTCGGCGGCGATGACCAGTGGTCGAATATGCTGGGCGGCACCGAACTTATTCGTAAAAAATTGGGTAAAGATGCCTACGCCATGACAATTACTTTGCTAATGAATTCCGAAGGCAAAAAAATGGGCAAAACAGCAAACGGCGCAGTTTGGCTCGACCCAAACAAAACATCCCCTTACGAGTTTTATCAATATTGGCGTAATGTTGGCGATAACGACGTTTTAAAATGTATTAGAATGTTAACCTTTTTACCGCTTGAAGAAATTGATGCAATGAATGATTGGGAAGGCAGCAAATTAAACGAAGCTAAAGATATTTTAGCCTACGAACTTACCAAGCTTGTTCACGGTGAAGAGGAAGCCCAAAAAGCAAAAGAGGTTTCTAAATCTTTATTTGGCGGCGGCAGTAACGATGCCAATATGCCCACTACAGTGTTAACCGAGCAAGATTTTAATAACGATTCAATCGGCATTTTAGATTTAATGCTTAAGGGCGAATTAATTGCCTCTAAAGGTGAGGGAAGGCGCCTGATTACCCAAGGCGGAATTTCGGCCGACGGCCAAAAAGTTACCGATATGAACCTTTCGTTTGACAAAAATATGTTTACCGATGGCATTGTTATTAAAAAAGGTAAAAAAATATTCCATAAATTTACTGTATAAAATAAAAGCACCGATTAATTTTCGGTGCTTTTAAAATTATTTATAAATTCAATTACCTTATCTTTTTCTTCGCGGGTTAAATTTCTAAAACTTTTAACCAACTTTTTTTCGTTGGCTGTTATATAATCGAGTATGTTTTTATCAGGCGTGCTGTAACTGTTTTCGGTTTGCCTAAGTTGCATTGGTTGCGGCGGTTCGAAATTTCGGCTGGCTCTTACAACAAAGTTGTCGCCATCTATTAATTGGTCAACCGTTTGGCCAAACACCTGGGCAATAATTTTTAATTGTGCAGCTTTAAAATTGCCATATGCCTCAATATGTGCATAGGTTGAGCGTTTAATTCCTAATTTTTCGCCCATTTCTTCTTGGGTTATTTTAGCTTTTTTTCTTAACTTTTTAATTCTTAAGTTAACTTCCTTGCTCATGTTAAATACCTCTAACCTTAATTTTGCTTGACTATATATTTATTAATTGATATAATAAGTAAAGTTTGCTGGAGTGGCTCAGTTGGTAGAGCAGCTGATTCGTAATCAGCAGGTCGTGGGTTCAAGTCCCATCTTCAGCTCCAGGCTCGGTTAACCGAGCCTATTTTATTTTAATATTTTTGTCAAGATTTGTCAACTAATAATAGAAAAACTCGGAAATTCCAATATTTTCCGAGTTTTTTGTTATTATTTTTTGAATTTTTTGTTTCGCTTTTTTGTGTTAATTCGTGCGCAATTTTGGTTTTCGGGTGTTACTAAGCAGTTAGCACCTGTGCCAATTAAATCAAACCGTTTGGCTTTTTTGAGAGCCGATAACACCAATTTTTTATTTTCGGGTAAATAATATTGCAACAAGGCGCGTTGTTCGGCTTTTTCGGCCGCAGTTTTAGGTACATAAACCTTTTCCATAGTAAAGGGGTTAAGCCCTGTGTAGAACATACAGGTAGAAACGGTGCCAGGGGTGGGGTAAAAATCTTGAACTTGTTCGGGGTGAAGGCCCTCTTTTTTAAGAAACAGGGCTAATTCAATGGCATCGTTAACTGTGCTGCCGGGGTGCGAAGACATAAGGTAGGGCACCAAAAATTGTTTTTTACCGGCACTTTTTGTAAGTTCATAAAACCGCTTTTTAAACTGTGTATAAACACTAAAAGAAGGCTTGCCCATAAGTTTTAAAACATTATTACTGCAGTGTTCGGGGGCCACCTTTAATTGACCGCTAACGTGGTGGTTAACAAGTTCTTTAAAAAATGTTTCATCCGAATCATTAATTAAATAATCAAACCTAATGCCCGAGCGAATAAACACCTTTTTAACCTTTGGCAATGCGCGCAATTTTCTAAGCAGGGTTAAGTAATCGCTGTGGTCAACCCTAACGGCAGGGCATATTTTGGGCGCTAAACATTTTTTGTCTTTGCAAACGCCGTTAGTTGCCTGTTTTTCGCAGGCCGATTTTCTAAAATTAGCGGTAGGTCCGCCAACATCGTGAATATACCCTTTAAAATCGGGCATTTCGGTAATTTGCTTAGCCTCATTTATAACTGAAGAATGGCTGCGTGAAGAAATCTGCCTGCCTTGGTGGTATGCAAGTGAGCAAAAATTACAAGCGCCAAAACAACCCCTGTTATGTATTACTGAAAATTTAACCTCTTCAATACCCGGAACACCGCCCAAATTTTTATAACTTGGGTGGTAATTTCGCATAAAGGGCAGGGCATAAACCTTGTCCATTTCCTCGGTGGTAAGGGGCGGCATGGGTGGGTTTTGTATAACTATTTTATTACCATGGCGTTGAATAACTGTTTTACCGCGCACATGGTCGTGTTCGGTTTGTTGAATTTTGCAAGACACTGCATATTGCCGTTTGCCCGATTCACTGCTTTGGCTAACCTGTTCGAAAGAAGGGCACTCAGCGCAGGGCATAGGGGTATAATTTGCGGTGTCTACCGCATAGCATGTGCCTAAAACATTGGTGATTTCGTGAATTTTTTTGTTTTTTGCCAACAAATTGGCAATTTCTACACAGTGCTTTTCGCCCATACCATACATAAGTATATCGGCGGTGCTTTCAATTAAAATTGAA
>JAFSIN010000035.1 GCA_017439765.1 Clostridia bacterium
ACCCTTCACAAAAGCGGTGAAACTCAAAAAATTATTGAACTTTTAAAACAAAGCGGCCACACTTACGAAAAAGAAGATGCTCTTTGGTTTAAAGGAAGCGATTATTTTTCAGATGATTTTGTGTTGGTTCGTTCTAACGGTGTGCCAACCTATATAGTACCCGATATTGCTTACCACTATAATAAACTTGTAACCCGTGGTTTTGATAAGGCTATTGATATTTTAGGTGCCGACCACCACGGCTATGTGCCACGGCTTAAAAGCGCACTTGTAAGCTTAGGTGTAGATGCTTCCCGTTTAGATGTTGTGCTTATGCAAATGGTGCGATTAGTACGTGATGGCGAGGTTGTTAAGGCATCGAAACGCTCGGGTAAATCAATTACTCTTGTTACCTTGTTAGATGAGGTTCCAATTGATGCCGCAAGGTTCTTCTTCAACCTCAGAGAAGCCAACAGCCACTTCGATTTTGACTTAGATTTAGCGGTTGAAGAATCTAACCAAAACCCTGTTTATTATGTGCAATACGCCTATGCCAGAATTTGCAGCATTATGCGTAATTTGCAGGCCGACGGCGTTGCCTTTAAAGAACCAACAAATGCCGAATTGGAATTACTTACCACCCCCGAAGAACGTGAGCTTATTTTACATTTATCGGCCCTTACTGAAGAGGTTGTTGCCGCTGCTAAAGTTTATGACCCTGCTAAAATGACACACTATGTAACCGAACTTGCAACAAAGTTCCACAAGTTTTATAACGCTTGCCGTGTTCGTGGTATTGAAGAACCACTTATGATGGCCCGCATTAAACTTTGCAACTGCACCGGCATTGTTATTAAAAATGTGCTTAATTTAATGAAAATTGAAGCGCCCGAAAGCATGTAAAAATTAGATATAATAAAAACCTCGCAACAAAAATGTTGTGGGGTTTTTTTATTGATTTATAATTTAAATTATGCTAAAATATTATTAGAATAGTAAACTTAATTGTTTGGAGGTGTAACCGGTGTTTTTTTAACTCATAAATAACCTTAATTCAAGGAGGTAAACTTATGAAAAACCTTAAAAAACTAATTTGCTTGAGTTTATCGTTACTTTTACTTTTGAGTTTTTGTGGTTGTGCCAACAACAAAAACACAGGTTTATTACACGAAAAAACCGGCCCCCTGCCTTTTACAGTAACGCCGGCAGAAAATAGCGGTAAGTTTTTAATTAATGATTTAATATTACCCGATAAAATTGTGCTTTTTGAAGATGGTATTGAAAAACAAGTTTTTAATGATAACACAGATGTTGCGTTTTTAAATATTCATAACCAAAACATTGCACGTTACAGTGGCAAAGAGTTAGGTTCACTTAAACTTGCTTATAAAGCACAGCTTAAAAACAATAATAAATATTTAATTTATGTTTATAACAATTATGCCACTGTTTACTTTAGTTTAACGAGCCAAGACGATAATTTTATTGCTTGCTCGGGTAAATCTTACGGTGTTTTTGAAAAAGCTGACAGTGTTTTAAATACATTAAATTAAATCAATAAAAAAAGAAACCTCGCAACCGTTTGGTTGCGAGGTTTTGTTATGCTTTAATTAGATTTCTGCAAAGTATTTAATGGTACGAACCATTTGGCTGGTGTAAGAATTTTCGTTATCGTACCAAGAAACAACCTGAACTTCGTAAAGGTCGTCAGAAATTTTGCAAACCATTGTTTGAGTAGCATCGAAGAGTGAACCGTAACGCATACCGATAACATCGGAAGAAACGATTTGGTCTTCGTTGTAACCAAAGGAAGCAGAAGCAGCAGCCTTCATAGCAGCGTTAATGCCTTCTTTAGTAACATCGGTGCCTTTAACAACAGCAGTAAGAATGGTGGTGGAACCTGTTGGAACAGGAACGCGTTGAGCCGAACCAATAAGTTTGCCGTTGAGTTCAGGAATAACAAGGCCGATAGCCTTAGCAGCACCTGTAGAGTTAGGAACAATGTTAGCAGCACCTGCACGAGCACGACGAAGGTCGCCTTTGCGGTGAGGACCATCAAGAATCATTTGGTCGCCGGTGTAAGCGTGGATTGTGCTCATGATACCGCTTTGGATTGGAGCATAATCGTTAAGAACTTTAGCCATTGGAGCTAAGCAGTTGGTTGTGCAAGAAGCAGCAGAAATAATTGTGTCGTCTGCGGTTAATGTGTTTTCGTTAACGCTGAAAACAATTGTAGGAAGGTCGTTACCTGCAGGAGCAGAAATTACAACCTTTTTAGCGCCGGCATCAATGTGAGCCTGGCTTTTTTCTTTAGAGCAGTAGAAACCTGTGCACTCTAAAACAACATCTACACCGATTTCACCCCAAGGTAAATCTTTAGCGTCTTTTTCAGCATAGATTTTAAGGGTTTTGCCGTCAACAGTGATAGTACCGGCTTCATCATCAGCCGAAACGGTGTGAAGATTTTCACCTATAGTACCACAGTAACCGCCCTGTGCTGTATCATACTTTAAAAGATTAGCAAGCATAGAGGGTTTTGTAAGGTCGTTAATAGCTACAACATCGTAGCCTTCTGCACCAAACATTTGACGGAATGCGAGACGACCAATACGGCCGAATCCGTTAATAGCAACTTTAACCATTGGAAAATACCTCCTAAAAATATTCTAATATGTATTTTAACCCAAAACAAAAAAATTTTCAAGATGTTTTGTTATATTTTTAACATTTTTTTAATAAAATTTAATTTTTTATAATTTCCGCATATAATAACAACGTTATGAATAAAAAAATTATTAATTATTACCCAAAAAATTCCTTAAAAACAATAATTTCACTTAGGAATTTTATAATGAAACAGCATATAATTGGTAAAAACACAGAAATTTACAATAATATTTTAAAAAAAATATATTTATTAGAGGGTTTAACCTTTAAAAATGATTTTAACTGTAATATTAATTTAGGTTTATTAAGCAATATTTTATGCAAAACCGCACATTTAAAAAATAATGAATTTTGTTATGAAATAATTTGCGGCAATGCCTGCCACTGTGTAAATTTTAAATTATTTGAAATTCTGCTTTGCATAATAATAAAAAATAATGAAAATGTATTTATAAAGATTACTCAGAACAGTTTTATTTTAAAAACAACTTCCTTTTTGCCAAACAATACTTTAAAAATTATATTTAAAGAACTTGGCGTTTTGTATATAAATAATTTAAGGGGCAATTATATTGAAATAATTGCCCCATTAACGCCTGCAAATAAAGTAAATTACCATTTAAAAAACGAATTATATTATTTAAACAACATTTTTTCGCCCTTTAATATTTATTAATTATGGCTTCTGCCACCTTTAAGCCATCAACCGCTGCCGATGTTATGCCGCCCGCATAGCCTGCTCCCTCGCCGCATGGGTAAAGCCCTAAACAATTAACCGATTGTTTGTCATCATTCCTTACAATGCGAACAGGCGAAGAACTGCGGGTTTCTGGGAAAACAAGCAAAGCATTTGGGTTGGCAAACCCGTCAATTTTTTTATTAAAAATTGGCAAAGCCTCTTTAATAGATTGTGTTACAAACCCGGGCAACACATTATTAATATCGGCTTTTATAACGGCGGGTTTAACGGTGGGTTTAACCATATTGGGCTCGGTTATTTGCTCGCCTAATAAATCGCCAACGTAACAAAAAGGAACGCCGTTTTTATTATAGGCGGCCGACTCTATTTTACGCTGCAGTTCAATGCCTTCTAAAACATTATCACCCTTTAAATCTTGCGGTTTAACCTCTACTAAAACGGCGCTGTTGGCATTTTGACCATTACGGGCCGAATAACTCATTCCGTTCACACAAGTCATTTCGGCCTCGCTTGAAGCGTTAATAACCTCGCCGCCGGGGCACATACAAAAAGTATAAACTCCCCAGCCCGAGCTTAAATGAGTTGCCAACTTATAATCGGCGGGTGGTAAAAATTCATTATTGGCAAAACTGCCATACAAAGCCTTGTTAATGTCGGACTGCAAATGTTCAATTCTTGCCCCAACCGAAAATGCCTTACGCTCTAACATAATACCTTTATCTTTAAGCATTTTATAGGTGTCGCGGGCAGAATGGCCAATGGCCAAAACTAAATCTTTACAATTAATATTTTGTAAATTATTATCGGATTTAACCTGTATTCCAACCAAGTTGCCATTATTAATTATAATGTTTTCAAGTTTTGTATTAAATTTAATTTCGCCGCCCAAATTTATAATAATTTCACGAATATTTTTTACAACATTAACTAAAATATCGGTGCCTATATGTGGCTTTGATTCATATAAAATATTTTCCTTAGCACCGTTTTCAAAAAATACATTAAGCACCTCGCGGCACCTAATATCTTTAATTCCGGTGTTTAATTTACCATCAGAAAAGGTGCCGGCTCCACCCTCGCCAAACTGAACGTTAGAATTTGGGTTAAGCTTGCCACCAGCAAAAAAGTCATTAACAGTTTTTTGTCGTGCTTCTACACATTCGCCGCGCTCAATAATAATTGGTTTTAAACCTGCTTTTGCCAAGGCCAAAGCGGCAAACATACCGGCAGGGCCAAAACCCACAACAACAGGCCGGTTTTTTGCATTATTAGCTTTAAGCCAAGTGTATTTATGCGGTAAATAAGATGTTGCTTTTTTATTATTTGAAATTAACTTGTTTTCGTTTTTAAAAACCTCGACTAAAAATGAGCAGCAAAAAACAATATTGTTTTTGTGTCGTGCATCCACCGATTTTTTAAACAAAACAACACTTTTAATATTTTGTTTTTGGGTTTTAAGCTCTTTTTCAACAATATTTTCAAGGTTTAAAAAATTTGTGTTGAGGGGTAAGTTTATATTTTGTAAGAGTATCATATTAAATTCCTTTTAAAATGCTGTTTGCTGCCGTAAAGGCCGATGTCCAGGCCCATTGCAAATTATATCCACCACAGTCGCCGTCAATATCTAAAATCTCGCCAATAATGTAAAGGCCTTTATGTTTTTTAGAGCACATTGTTTGTAAATTAACCTCGGATAATGCTATGCCACCTGCAGTTACCTGTGAATTAATAAAACCAGTTGTTGCAAGCACCTTAAACTCTAAATTTTTAATTAAATTACATAATTTTTTAATATCTTTCAATTCCAACTCGGCAGATGAAATATTAAGTGGTATATTGGCCAATTTTAATATAACCTGCCCCAACCTCTTGTTTAAAAAGCCTGTTAAAAAATCTTGGGTTGTTCTGTTTTTTAAGTTTTCAACCCTTTGCAAAATCATTTCTTTGAGTTGCTGCTCATTAAAATTTGGAACGCAATCTAACAATACTTTAAATTCGCCTTTGTTTCTTTCCACCTCGCGTGAGAGTGCCATTATTGCAGGGCCCGAAAGGCCATATTCAGTAAATAAAACCTCGCCAAAATTGGAGTTTATTTTTTTATTATTAAAATAAATTGAAGCTGCAGCATCAATTTTAATGCCTTTTAATTGTTTTGTAATTGTATTTTCGGTTTTAAGTTGCACAATTGCGGGTGTGGTTTTTTCAAATTTAAACCCTTTAGCTTTTAAAAGATTAAAAGCCTTACCAGTGCTGCCTAATTTTACGCCGCCTGAATATAACCCTGTTGCAAAAATTATGTTTTTAGCCATAATATTGCTGTTTTCTGTAATAATGGTATATTCTTGGTTGTTAAATTTAAAATCGGTAACGCAGCAGTTGCAAATAATTTCAACACCGTTTTCCTCTGCAGAAAAGCGCAAAGCATCAACAACGCTGGAAGCCTGGTACGAAGCAGGATAAGCCTTGCCGTTTTGTTCAAAAACGATTTCTACCCCAATTTTTTTAAAAAATTCCAAGGTGGTTTTTATGCCGAATTTATTATTTTCTATATTAATTAAATTTGGAGTTTGCGAGTGATAAAAGCAATTTTTTAAGTTGCTGTTAGTAATATTACACCTACCGTTACCGGTGGTTATAAGTTTTTTACCAACCCTATCTAATGCTTCTAAAACCACAACGTTTAAAGCGTTGTTTTGTTGTTTAAGATAAACAGCCGCGCACAAACCTGCAGCACCGCCGCCAATAATAGCTACGTCGTACATTAAAACCTGCACCTCTTAAAAAATTATGTTATAATTATATATCATAATTAATTATATTGTCAAATTATTGATTTTTTTAAACTAAAGGTTTATAATTAATTTAAAAATTTTGGAGGCTAATTTAATATGAATATTGCAGTTGTTACAGGCGCTTCCTCGGGGCTTGGGGAAGAATTTGTTAAACAAATAAATAATACATATAAAAATTTAGACGAAATTTGGCTTATTGCACGCCGTAAAGAGCGGCTTGAAGAAATTGCAAAAAGCATTACTGTTCCCTGCCGAATTTTAGCGTTGGATATTACCAAAGATGCAGATATTGCCCTTTTAAACCAAACACTTAATGACATTAAGCCTAATGTTAAAATTCTTGTAAATAATGCAGGTTACGGCAAACTTGGCAATTTTGAAAATTTAGACATTGCTGATAATGCCGGTATGATAACACTTAATTGCCAAGCTCTAACCGTTATTACCCAAACAATATTGCCGTTTATGCCAAAAAATTCCGAGATAATTAACATAAGCTCTATTGCTTCATTTGTACCTAATGCAAGAATGGCTGTTTATTGCTCAACCAAGGCTTATGTTACAAGTTTTTCACGGGCATTAAGGCACGAACTAAAGCCCAAAAAGATTAATGTTTTGGCCGTTTGCCCCGGCCCCATGGCAACTGAATTTTTAAAAATAGCCGATATTACACCTGGGGCCAGCCGCACATTTGACACACTGCCCTATGTTAAGGCCGAAAATGTTGCCAAAAAATCAATTATTGCTTCTAAAAAAGGCAGAGCAGTTTATACGAATCGTGTTTTTTACAAATTTTACAGGTTTTTAAGCCGAATTGTTCCCCACAAAATTCTAATGTTATTTAGTGCAACTTAAAGGAGTTTTACAATGCAAACCATCAAAACAATACTGCTAAGCGGTGCCGTTATTAATTTTATTTTGGTTATTATAGGCGCTCTTGTTGGTTTAATTTTTAAAAAAGGCATACCACAAAAAATTAAAAATGCCCTTGTTACAGGCATGGGACTTTGCGTTCTGTTAATCGGAATTGACGGTATGCTTAACAACGACACCAATATTTTAATTATAATAATATCAATGGCTCTTGGAGCTATAATTGGCGAGTTACTTAATATTGATGAGTTTATTAATAAAATATCATTAAAACTTGAAAAAATTATTAACAGAAAAAACGGCAATACAAAAATTGCAGAAGGTTTTGTTGCGGCAACTCTTTTGTTTTGCGTTGGCGCCATGACCATTGTTGGCTCTATTGAAAGTGGTATTAACGGCAACAACAGCACTCTATATTCAAAAGCGGTTATTGACTGTATTTCAGCAATTCCTTTAGCATCAACATTTGGTTTGGGTGTTTTGCTTTCTTGCCTGCCCGTATTAATTATTGAGGGTGGTTTAACACTGCTTGCGGTGGCGGTTTCGCCAATATTAACACAGCAAATCATTCTGCATATGTCGGTTACCGGTTCAATATTAATTGCGGCGCTAGCACTTAACATGTTGGGAATTACAAAAATTAAGGTTATGAATTTTGTTCCTGCAATATTTTTACCAATTATTATTTGTTATATAATTTAAAATCCGAGGTTTAAACCTCGGATTTTTTGTTATAAATATGCTTCTAAACGGTAAATTGGTTGGCCAAGAGCAACAAATTTTGCTTCGTATTCGGTAACAATATTCCCTTCAAAATTACTGTTATGTAAATTAAGTGAAATATTTTTAAGTTTAAAACCACTGTTTGAAAACTGTTCAATAGAAAATTCAAAAAGACCTTGGTTATCTGTTTTTTGATGGATTTCGGCACCTTTAGCCATCAATTTTTTATAAATTTCTAAAAATGGTTTTGCGGTTAGCCTATGGTTTGCATACTTCTTTTTTGGGAACGGACAAGAAAAATTTAAATAAATTCTTTCTACCGATTCATTTTTAATATACGAAGGTAAATATTCTGCCGAGCATTTAATAAAAATCAAATTGCTAATTCCCTCTTTTTTAGCCTTTTCACAGGCCGACACTATTACATTAGCTGTTTTTTCAACCGCAATAAAGTTAATGTTTGGGTTTTGTTTGGCAGCAGCACAAATAAAACCGCCTTTACCGCAACCGATTTCTAAATGAACAGGATTATTATTACCAAACAATTTATTATAATCTAAATAATCTTTAAAAGTGTTGGCCGTGTTAAAGTTACGGTCTTCTTTATCAATAATTATAAGGTTGCTTTTGCATTCTTCTAACCTTTTTTCAAGGTTTTTCTTTTTTCTCATTCGCATAATATTTCACCAAAAACTATTCAATAGCCAATTTTTGAATTGACCTATATTGGAAATCAACATTATTTAACAGCGCAGGGTTTTTAAGAGCAATAGCGGCGCCCCTTACTACGCTGTGTGTTGGGTCGCTATCAATATGCACCTTTGTACCAAAATATTGCTCTAATAATTCGGGCATTCCGTTCATAAGCGATGTTCCGCCTGTCAAATAAATACCCTCACTCATAATGTCGGCTACAATGTCGGGGTCGGTTTTTTCAATAACCTGCCTAATTGCGTTACAAATAGATAAGGCGGTTTCAATTATAACATCGTGTATTTCTGTAGAGGTTACTTCTATGGTTTCAGGCAGACCAGTAAAAATATTGCTGCCCTTTGCAATAACGGCAACCTCAATAGGTCTTTTTACAACCGTGCTTAATTGCTTTTTAATATTTTCGGCGGTAAGAGGACCAATTGCTACACCGTATTCTTTACGAATATATTTAATAATTATATCATCAAAGGTGTTGCCGGCTACTTTAAAAGAATCGCACTGGGCTATACCACCCATAGAAATTGTTGCAATATCGGTAGTGCCTGCGCCCATATCAACAATTAAACTGCCCTTAGGTTTTGTGAAATCCAAACCTAAACCAATTGCTACGGCAATAGGATTTTCTATAACCGAAACATTGCGGCCGCCGCCTGCCTCAACAACCTGAGCCATAGAGTGATGCTGCAATTCGGTAACGCCGGTGGGCAAAGCAGCCATAACCCTTGGGCGAATAATACGCTTGCCAAAGGCTTTAAACATATAATTTTTCAACATGGCTTCGGCTAAATCAAGGTTAGCAATGGCGCCATGCTCTATTGGGTGAACGCA
>JAFSIN010000036.1 GCA_017439765.1 Clostridia bacterium
TATACGCTCGGTTCCGGGGTTGGTTGTAACCTTAAAATCTACCGCTAATTTTTGCGGTAATTCTATGCCGCGGCTACCTAAAACATACTCACCTTCGGTATTTTCGCGGTAGAAAATCCAATCAATGTTCTCTTCGGGCACACTAACCGGCCTTACATTTGCATATAAATCGAGTTCCCTTCTTAAAGCCACATTGGCGCTTTCCATTGTGCCGCCCTTTGGTGTGGTGGTTGGGCCTTTTAGCAGAACATCGCATTTTTTAATTTCATTTAGAACATCATCGGGTATTGGTTTGCCTAATTTCAGGCGGTTTTCAATGGTAAGGCCATTTATAACATTAAACTCTACCCTGCCACTTTCAACCTCTTCTTTTAACAAAAACTCAATAAGTCTTTTGGCTTCTTGCACAATAATTGGGCCGATGCCATCGCCGCCTATAATGCCAATAACTATTTTTTCGGCCGCCCTAAAATCTTTTTTAGCCTCGCCCTTTTCCATAATGTTTGTGCGTTCTAATTGCTCCTTTAACAGTTGTTTGAACTGTTGGCAAGCATTTTCTATATATTGGTTCATTATTTATTAATCTCCTTTGTATAGGCTAATAGGCTGCCGGCCTTTAAAATAGCCTTTTGACGTTGGGTAAAACTGCAAGAAAGTTCAATTTTTTGCCCTGTTGTCTTATTATTAAGGGTTATTACCCCCGAATCCATTCCACTGTAAACACTTGTAAGTTCTAATTCATCGCCTTGTGATACTTTTTCGTAATCATCGGGGTTTTTAAAGGTTAGAGGCATAATGCCGGCATTAATTAAATTGGCAATATGGATTCTTGCAAAGCTTTTGGTAATAACGGCCCTGACACCTAAATAAAGCGGAACTAAAGCGGCGTGCTCTCTTGAAGAGCCTTGGCCGTAGTTTGAGCCACCAACTATAATGCTTTGGCCTGCCTTTAAGGCACGCTCGGGGAAGGTTGTATCGCACACGGCAAAACAGAATTGCGACAGATGTGGTATATTTGAGCGATAAGGCAATATTTTAGCACCTGCTGGCATTATATGGTCGGTAGTAATATTATCGCCTACCTTTAAAATAAGCGGGGCTGTAAGGGTGTCTTGTTGTGGGAAGCTTTGTGGGAATTTTTTAATATTTGGACCACGCAGCACCTCTAAATCTTTAGCTTCTTCGGGTGTGGCGGGTGGTATAACGGCACTGTCGTCAATTTTAAATTTGTCAGGCACAGTAACCTTTGGCATTGTGCCAAAAACTGTTGGGTCGGTTATGTAACCTGTTAGAGCGGCGGCAACTGCGGTTTCGGGTGAAACCAAGTAAACCTGACCATCGGCTGTGCCGCTTCTGCCTTCGAAATTGCGGTTAAAGGTGCGCAAACTAACCCCTGCCGAATTTGGCGAAAAGCCCATGCCGATACAAGGGCCGCAGGCACACTCTAAAAGCCTTGCACCCGAGGCTAAAATGTCGGTTAATGCGCCGCATTCAGAAAGCATTGAAAGCACCTGCTTGGAACCAGGTGATATTGAAAGGCTGACAGACGGTTGAATAACCTTGCCTTTTAACATAGCGGCCACCTTTAGCATATCAAACAGTGAGGAGTTTGTGCAGGAGCCAATGCAAACCTGGTCTACCTTTGTGCCTTTTAACGATTCAACCGTTACAACATTATCGGGGCTGTGTGGGCAGGCTATTAACGGCTTTAGTTCGGATAAATTAATATCTATTACCTTATCATAACAAGCGTCGGCATCGCTGCTAATTGCAACAAAATCTTGCTCTCGGCCTTGTGCCTTTAAAAATTCACGTGTGATTTCATCCGACGGAAAAATTGAGGTGGTAGCACCAAGTTCGGTTCCCATATTTGTTATGGTTGCTCTTTCGGGTACCGACAAGGTTTTTACACCTTCACCGCCCCATTCGATAATGGCGCCCACGCCACCTTTAACAGAAAGGATTCGCAAAATTTCCAAACTTACATCTTTAGCGGTTACATAGTCGTTTAACCTGCCTGTTAAATTAACCTTATACATTTTTGGCATTGTAATATAATATGCGCCACCGCCCATTGCTACGGCAACATCTAAACCGCCTGCACCAAAGGCTAGCATACCAATTCCGCCGCCCGTTGGGGTGTGGCTGTCGGAACCAATTAAGGTTTTGCCCGGTATGCCAAAA
>JAFSIN010000037.1 GCA_017439765.1 Clostridia bacterium
ATTTGGAATATTATGTACCTATATGTTTGGGCAATTTTGGTAGTTTTAATATACCTTTTAAAAGCATTTGAAAATAAAATATTTTTTGCCGTTATAGCCGCGTTTTATGGGCTGTTTTTTGGCACTTTGTGCAGCATACCCTATTTTGTTGCAGGCGGCGCCTCCTTGGGAATACCTTGGGTAATTAATGGAATACCGCATGATATTGTTCATTGTGTTTCTAATTTTGTTTTGGTTTTTGCAGCCTATGAACCAATAAAAAACACATTAAAGAAAATAACAAAACCCGCAGTTTAACTGCGGGTTTTGTGTTAGTTAAAATTCGGCGCTGCCTGTAGTTCTGGGGAAAGGTAAAACATCGCGTATGTTTTGAATACCGGTAATGTACATTATAAGCCTTTCGAAGCCCAGACCAAAGCCTGCGTGCTTAGCGCCGCCATAACGGCGCAGGTCTATATACCAGTCGTAATCCGATTCGTTAGCGCCCATTTCTTCTATTCTTTTCAGCAGTAAATCAAGGCGTTCTTCCCTTTGTGAGCCGCCAATAATTTCGCCAATGCCGGGCACCAAAACATCAACTGCGGCAACGGTTTTGCCGTCGTCGTTAAGGCGCATATAAAAGGCCTTAATTTCTTTGGGGTAATCGGTAACAAAAACGGGTTTTTTAAATATTTCTTCGGTTAAATAACGCTCGTGCTCGGTTTGCAAATCGCAACCCCATTTAACAGGATATTGGAATTTCTGGCCGCTTTGCTCTAAAAGGTTTATGGCCTCGGTGTAGGTAACGGTGGCAAAATCGGCATTTATAACCGAGTTTAATTTATCGATTAATCCCTTTTCAAAATGCTGTTCGAAAAATGCGAGTTCATCGGGGCATTTTTCCATAACATATTTAAGCACAAATTTTAACATATCGCCGGCAAGTTCCATATCATCGTTAAGGTCGGCAAAGGCTATTTCGGGTTCGATCATCCAAAATTCTGCTGCGTGGCGTGCGGTGTAAGATTTTTCGGCCCTAAAGGTTGGCCCAAAGGTGTAAACCTTGCCAAAAGCCAATGCCATTGCCTCGGCTTCTAATTGGCCCGACACCGTAAGCGAGGTTGTTTTGCCAAAAAAGTCTTGGCTGTAATCTACGTTGCCGTCTTCGGTTAAAGGTGGGTTAACATCGGGCAATGTTGTAACCCTGAACATTTCGCCCGCACCCTCGGCATCGCTTGCGGTAATAAGTGGGGTATGGGCATAAACAAAGCCGCGGCTTTGGAAAAATTCGTGAATGGCGGCCGCCGCAACCGAGCGCACCCTAAATGCAGCAGTAAAGGTATTGGTGCGAGGCCTTAGGTGCTGAATAGTCCTTAAAAATTCTAAAGAATGGCGCTTTTTCTGCAATGGGTAATCGGGCGAGGAAACACCCTCTACCGTAACTTTGGTGGCCTGTAGTTCGCAGGGTTGTTTCATTTCGGGGGTGGGAACAAGCAGACCGCTAACGCTAACAGCTGCACCCACGTTTTGTGAAATTATTTGGTCAAACTCGGCCAAATCGTCTTTATTAAGCACTACCTGCAGACCGTTAAAACAGCTGCCATCGTTAATTTGCATAAATGCAATATTTTTAGATTGCCTTATTGTTCTTACCCAACCGCAAACCGTAATATTGGTGTTGGCGTAAACAGCGGTGTCGGATAATACCTTTGAAATCTCGGTTCTTTTCATATAAAAAACATCTCCTAAAATGCACCTAAAAAACTTTAACAAATCTATTATACACATATTTTACCAAAAGGTCAATTTTAAATATTGATATATTTAAATATTTATTGTAAAATAGTAAACAGATTATTATGGGAGAATGTTTGGCTTGGAAAAATTTTTAAGTTTGAGAAACAAGGTTATTGAAAAAACCTTTGGAAATATGAATGATATGCAGTTCGCTGCCGTTATAAGCACCAAGGGGCCGTTGCTTGTTTTGGCGGGAGCGGGCTCGGGTAAAACAACCGTGCTTGTTAACCGAATTGCCTGTTTGGTTCGGTTTGGTTCGGCCTATAAAAGCAACCAACCGTTAAATTTGAATGATTTTGAAGCCGATTTGCTTGGAAGGTACATAAACGGCGAAAATGTTGATATAAGCGATATTGATTTGGCTGTTGAAGCAGCAAACCCGTGGGAAATTTTAGCCATTACATTTACTAACAAGGCCGCTAACGAACTTAAAGAACGCATAGCATTAAGGCTTGGCGACAATGCCTCAGGCATAAATGCCGGCACATTCCATTCGGTTTGCGGAAAAATTTTGCGCCGTTTTGGCGATAAAATAGGCTATACTTCGCATTTTACTATTTATGACACCGATGACCAAAAAAAATTATTAAAAGAAATTATGAAGGCCGAAGATATTGACGAAAAAATACTTCCGATAAAATCGGTTATGCGTGAAATTTCGTCGGCCAAAGATAAATTAATTACCCCTGCCGAGTTTTTAAGCAGTGCAGGGCAGGATTACCGCCTGCAAAAAATAGGTCTGTTATATAAAAAATATCAAGCAAGGCTTGAAAATAACGACGCTATGGATTTTGATGATATGATTTTTAACACCGTAAGGCTTTTTGAGGAATGCCCCGATGTTTTAGATTATTATCAAAATAAATTCAAATATATTATGGTGGATGAATACCAAGACACCAACCATGCACAATATGTTTTGGTGCGGTTGCTTGCCAAAAAACACAAAAATATTTGCGTGGTGGGCGACGACGACCAAAGTATTTACCGCTTCAGAGGCGCCACTATAGAAAATATTTTAAATTTTGAAGATGAGTATTCTAATTGCAAGGTTATAAGGTTAGAGCAAAATTACCGTTCTACCCAAAATATTTTAGATGCCGCCAACGCCGTTATTAAAAATAACAGCGCACGCAAGTCTAAAAGTTTGTGGACTAACAAGGGCAGTGGCGAAAAATTAAAGGTTTATACGGCATACGACGAACGCTTAGAGGCACGCTATGTGGCCGACAGTATTTTAGAAAATGTGCGGTTAGGGCAAAGGTTTAGCGACCACGCTGTGCTTTACAGAATGAATGCACAGTCTAATGCGCTTGAAAATGTTTTTGCCCGCAGCGGCATTGCCTACCAAGTAATTGGCGGTATGAGGTTTTTTGAACGCAAAGAAATTAAAGACATTTTAGCCTATTTGCATATTATTAATAACCCGTATGATGATTTGCGCCTAAAGCGTATTATTAACGAGCCAAAAAGGGGTATTGGCGAAACAACCATAAAAAATGCTCAACAAATTTCGTTAAGCCTTGGAATCTCACTTTACGAGGTCTTTAAAACGGCCGAAGATTACCCAATGCTTTCAAGGGCTGCTGCAAAACTTAAAGAGTTTTGCGGTATTATTGAGGATTTAAGAAACGATGCGAAAGAACTGCCCCTGCACGAATTGCTTGAGGTTACGGCCGCCAAAACAGGTTATATGGCTGCGCTTATAGCCTTAGGTGCCGAAGAGCAAGACAGGGTAGATAATATTAACGAGTTGACATCAAGCGTAGTTCAGTACGAACTTGAAAACCAAGAACCAACCCTTTCGGGCTTTTTAGAAGAAATATCTTTAATAAGTGATATTGACTCACTTGAAGAAAAAGACCGTGTTGTTTTAATGACAATACATTCGGCCAAAGGGCTGGAGTTTAAAAATGTTTATTTGGTTGGTTTGGAAGAGGGCATTTTCCCCGGCAACCAAACAATATATTCGGGCAACAACACCGAAATAGAAGAAGAACGCCGATTAGCCTATGTTGCTATAACCCGCGCCAAAGAAACCTTAACCATTACAAATACTTCTTCAAGGTTGCTTTACGGCAGCACCAGCCGCAATTTGCCATCGCGTTTTTTAAACGAAATTCCTAAAGAATTATGCAATGTTTCGGGCAACAATAACACCTATTTTGAACAAAAAATAAACATTGGGTATAAAAAACCTGTTTCGTATTCGGCCATAAGCCCCCAAAAACCCGAAAGCACTGCGGTTTATAAATCGGGTATGAGTGTTAGCCACCGCACCTTTGGTAACGGAATTATATTAAATGTTCAACGTATGTCGGACGATTATTTGTTAGAAATTAATTTTGAAGGTGTTGGCAATAAAAAACTTATGGCCAATTTTGCAAAGTTAAAAATTAATTAACATTTTTGTTGTAAACTCTTTTAAAAAGGGGGAAGAATATGTTTCCTAAAATTTCGGCAGTTAAAAAAACCGCCACAGCATTGCTTAGCGGCATTTGGCCAAAGGCAATAGCAGCAGTAATCATTCCATTTGCATTTTTGCTTATTTTATTAAACGTTACAGCGCTGTTAGAAGGCGTTTTTGTTACACCAAATATTATATTATTTTTGCGAATTGCTTTGCTTTTTGCGCTTGTCTTTTTGGGTTTCCCGCTTTTTTTGGGGGTAATAAGGTTTTTCTGGGGAATATCGGCCGGAAGCCAACTAAACCTTAGTGAAGTGTTTTATTATTATAACTCAAAACAAAATATTGTGAACTCTTTAAACTTTACGGTAGTTTTATTGGGCAGGTTGTCGGTTGAGTTTATTGTAGCCATTATTCCGTCGGTTGTGTTAGAATATATTTCTAACAGTGCAGGCACCTTGTTTCAAGATTCCACCGCACCAATTTGGCTTTCAAATGTTTGGATATTTGCCGTAATTTTAAGGGTGTTGGCCATAGTATTTATAATTTTTGTTTCGTTAAAATATTATTTAGCGCCGTTTTTATTTGTTTCGGGCAACAATTTAAATTGTTTAGAAATTTTAGAAAAATCACGTGCGATTTCAAAATACAGCATTAGCTATTTTTGGCTTTTATTTTTAGGGCTTTTGGGTTGGATTTTGTTATCGATTTTTGTGGTTCCGCTTATTTTTACATTGCCGTATTTTTTAATGTGCTATGTCGTACATTCAAGGTATTCGGTTGTTTTTTATAACCAAAAAATAAAAAAAGATTAAGGAAATTAAACTCATGAAAAAGAAAGTATTATTAAGTTCTTTAATAATTTTGACATTAACGGTAACCTTTTTTAATTTAGGGTATATTATAAAAAATTCGTTTTATGATAATATTGAGGTTTTACCCGAAGGAGAGTTTTTATATTCTTCTATGTCGCCCGATGGCGAAAACACCGTTAGCGTATACAGGGTTGAAAACGATAAAATGGTGGCCATAAGGGGCGCACTTGTTAAGGTAACCGAAAACGGCAATATATCAGAAACCAATATATTCTGGCAGGTCGGTGCCGACAGCGCCATTGTGGGCTGGCACAGCAACAGAACCGTGAGCATTAATAACCAAATTATAGATGTTACAAGTGAAAATTATTATGATTCAAGAAACGATTACTCTAAATACATTCAATAAATCTTGACTAGGGTGTTTTTTAGGGGTATAATTTATTAGATAAACTTTTAGGAGTGAACAATATGTCAGATTATAAAATAGAAACTAAATGTGTGCAGGGTGGCTACACCCCCGGTAACGGCGAGCCCCGCCAAATACCAATAATACAAAGCACAACCTTTAAATATGCCACCAGTGAAGATATGGGCAAGTTGTTCGATTTAGAGGCCTCGGGTTATTTTTACACTCGTTTACAAAACCCAACCAATGATTCAGTAGCGGCCAAAATTTGCGAATTAGAAGGCGGCACAGCCGCAATGCTTACTTCGTCGGGTCAGGCAGCATCATTTTACTCTATATTCAATATTGCTTCTTGCGGCGACCACGTTGTTTGCTCTTCCAGCATATATGGCGGCACTTATAACCTTTTTGCCGTTACCATGAAGCGCATGGGCATTGAATTTACCTTTATTTCGCCCGATTGCAGTGAAGATGAACTTAATGCCGCATTCCGCCCGAACACCAAGGCAGTTTTTGGCGAAACAATTGCCAACCCTGCTTTAAGCGTTTTAGATATTGAAAAATTTGCAAATGCAGCACACGCCCACGGTGTTCCGCTTATTATTGATAACACCTTTGCAACCCCTGTTAATTGCCGCCCGTTTGAATGGGGAGCCGACATTGTAACCCATTCTACCACAAAATATATGGACGGCCATGGCGCAGGCGTTGGTGGTTGTATTGTAGATTCGGGTAAATTTGATTGGACCCGTTACCCCGAAAAATTCCCAGGCCTTTGCACCCCCGATGACAGTTACCACGGTGTTACCTACACCGAGCGTTTTGGTCTTGAGGGAGCATTCATTACCAAAGCAACTGCACAATTAATGCGCGATTTTGGCTCTATTCAGTCGCCACAAAACGCGTTTTTGCTTAACTTAGGTTTAGAAAGCCTTCATTTAAGAATGAAAAGGCATTGCGAAAACGGTCTTGCAGTGGCTAAATTTTTACAGTCAGACAGCCGTATTGCCTGGGTAACCTACCCCGATTTAGAGGGAGATAAATACTACGATTTAGCTAAAAAATATTTACCAAACGGCTCTTGCGGTGTTGTAAGTTTTGGCGTTAAGGGTGGCAGAGCCGCCGCCGAGGCATTTATGAAAAACTTAAAAATTGCCGCCATTGAAACCCACGTGGCCGATGCCCGCACTTGTTGTTTGCACCCCGCTAATGCAACACACAGGCAAATGACCGATGCCGAATTAGAATTAGCCGGCATAGGCCCCGACCTTATTCGTTTTTCTTGCGGTATTGAAAACAGCCAAGATTTAATTGCCGATATTAAGCAAGCATTAGATAATATGAAATTTTAATTAGTAGGGAGAAAATTAAATGCCCATTAAAATACCTAACGATTTACCGGCCGTTAAAACGCTGGAAAGCGAAAATATTTTTGTTATGACCGAAAAGCGCGCCATAACACAAGATATTAGGCCGCTTAAAATTTTGTTGCTTAATTTAATGCCCAAAAAAATAGAAACCGAAACCCAACTTTCAAGGTTGCTTGGCAACTCGCCCTTGCAGGTGGATATGGAGTTTATTCACACAAAAAGTTATCATTCCAAAAATACCTCGCCAGAGCATTTGTTTCAGTTTTATAAAACGTTTGATGATGTTAAAGACCGAAATTTTGACGGTATGATTATAACCGGTGCCCCTGTTGAGCAAATGGATTTTTGCGAGGTAGAATATTGGGACGAACTTTGCGAAATAATGGAATGGAGCAAAACCCACGTTCACAGCACATTGCACATTTGTTGGGGTGCTCAGGCAGGGCTTTATTACCATTACGGCATTAAAAAATACCCGCTAGATAATAAGTTGTTTGGAATTTTTCCACATAAAACCGATTATAAAAAATCCATTTTATTCCGTGGGTTTGACGATGTTTTTATGGTTCCGCACTCACGCCATACCGAAATTAAACGCGAAGATGTTGAATCGGTTAAAGGGCTTAAAATATTATCCTCTTCTAAAGAGGCGGGCGTTTTTGCCATAAGCAATAAAGGCGGAAGGCAAATATTTATAACCGGCCACCCGGAATATGACGCCAACACCCTTGATAACGAATATAAACGTGATTTATCAGAAGGCAAACCAATTAGTATTCCGGTAAATTATTATAAAAATAACGACCCGAATAAACCGCCGGTTGTTTCGTGGCGTTCACACGCCAATTTGCTTTATTCTAACTGGCTTAACTATTTTGTTTACCAAACAACACCATACGATATTTCTGAAATCAAATAAAATAAACCCCTTGAACATTTTAGTTCAAGGGGTTTATTTTTGTGGTGATTAAAGAATAATTGATTCGCCTGTCATTTCTTTAGGTTGGGGCAGCCCCATAACCTTAAGCATAGAGGGAATAATGTCGGCTAATCGGCCGCCTTCGCGCAGTTGGCAATCATAACCCACAACACAGAAGGGAACAGGATTGGTGGTGTGTGGTGTGAATGGGTTGCCATCTTCGCCCACCATACAGTCGGCATTGCCGTGGTCGGCCGTAATAAATACAACGCCGCCCATTTTAAGTGTGGATTCAACAACGCTTCCAACGCAGGTATCAACCGCCTCAACTGCCTTAACAGCGGCATCAAAAACGCCTGTGTGGCCTACCATATCGCAGTTGGCAAAGTTAAGCACAACGGCGTCGTACTTGCCCGATTCTATTTGCTCGCAAACAGCATCGCGCACAGGGTAGGCACTCATTTCGGGTTGTAAATCGAATGTAGGAACATCGGGCGATTGAATTAAAATTCGGTCTTCGCCGGCAAATGTTTTTTCTTCGCCGCCGTTAAAGAAGAATGTAACGTGGGCGTATTTTTGTGTTTCGGCAATTCTTAATTGTGTTTTATTGTTAACACTTAAATATTCGCCAAATGTCATTCTAAGTTCTTCGGGGGGGAAGGCCACGGTAACATTTGGCATAGTTTCGTCGTATTGAGTCATGCACACATATTCGAGCGGGAAGAACCCGTTTTTACGGCAAAATCCGTTAAAATCAGGGTCAACAAAGGTGCGGGTGAATTGGCGTGCACGGTCGGGGCGGAAGTTAAAGGAAATTACGCTGTCGTTTGGCTTTATGGTGCCGTTTTTATTAACAACGGTGGGCACAATAAATTCGTCGGTTATATCTTTAGCGTAGGATTCCTCCATAGCCTTAACGGCATCGGGGTTTTCTATTCCTTCGCCGTAAACAAATGCAGCATAAGCCTTTTCTACACGGTCCCATGCAAAGTCGCGGTCCATGGCGTAGTAACGGCCGGTTATTGTTGCGATTTGGCCAACCCCAATTTCTTGCATTTTTTCTTGCAAATCTTTAATGAACCCAATGCCAGATGTTGTAGAAACATCGCGGCCATCCATTAAACAATGCACAAAAACTTTGGTAAGTCCATTAATTTTAGCAAGGTTTAACAGGCCATAAAGGTGGTCGATGTGGCTGTGAACGCCACCATCAGACAATAGGCCAATTAAATGTAAAGCAGAGTCATTCTTTTTGCAATTTTCAATGGCTGCTTTAAAGGCATCAATGTTGTAAAAATCTCCATCTTCAATAGATTTTGAAATTTTAACAAGCATTTGGTAAACAACGCGGCCG
>JAFSIN010000038.1 GCA_017439765.1 Clostridia bacterium
ATAAAGTAGTTGAAAGGAGGTCTGTAAAATGTGTTGCAATTCTTTCGGCGGTAACAACTGCACTTGGATTCTTATTGTAATCCTTCTTCTCATCTGCTGTGGCGGTAACGGCGGTTGTGATAACGGTTGTGGTAACAATGGCTGCTGCTAATTTTTTAAAATTAACGGCAAAAATCCCTGCAAAAGCAGGGATTTTTATATTTTCTTTACATTTTTAAAAAATTGTTATATAATTATTTTATAAAACAAACAGGAGTATACAATATGGATTTTTTAGAATTTGCCAAAAACAGATTTTCGGTTAGAAAATTTACACAAGAGCCGGTAAAACAAGAGCATATAGAAAAAATTTTAGATGCTGCAGCGCTGGCGCCCACAGGTTGCAACCTTCAACCCCAAAGAATTTTGGTTATTAAAAACCCCGAAACATTACAAAAACTTAAAAATTGCACACGCTGCCATTTTGACTGCACCGCCGCTTTTTTGGTTTGTTGCAACACTAAAGAAAGTTGGGTTAGAAAATATGATGGCGCAACAAGCGGCATAATTGATACATCTATTGTTGCCACCCACATGATGTTAGAAGCACACAATTTAGGTGTTGGCTGCACCTGGGTTATGCACTTTAACCCCATGACCATGCGCAAAGAATTTAATATACCCGACAATTTAGAGCCTGTGGCTTTGCTTGTTATGGGCTACCCCGCAGAAGATGCCGCACCGCTTGAAATGCACTTTAAAAGCAAAGAAAAACAAGAATTTGTTTCTTACAACGAATTTTAAATAACAAAAAAACACCCAAGGGTTAAACCCTTGGGTGTTTTATTTAATTTATTTTGTTGCTAAAACTTGGTTAAGTTCTTCCATTTTAGCAGCGGCTTGGTTTTCCATCGACTGTATAAATGTTGTAATTTGTGCAGCGGTACCGTTGCTGAAGAGGTTCCAGTGGAAAGGATGAGACTCGAATACGAAAATATCACGTGAGATAGACTGATATTGATTATCGGTGGCCAATAAGGTCATCATAACATCGTGAGATTGCTCATCGTAATAATATGTGTGAGGCTCATAATTAGCAAGGTTAGCAAAATAACCAACAAAGTAAGGAACAGCGGCCGGGTTCTTAGCACCAGTGGCAACGGAGAAGCCAATTGTTTCGTTTACAGGTGTGTAGAAATCTTTGCCTTCAAACTTGGGCATTGGAACAGCCTTAAAGGTACCATATTTTTGAATTTTCATGGTTGCATTTGCAGTCTCTAAAGAATGAGTGTTACCAATTGCAAACAAGGTTGTGGGTTTCATAGAATCGAATACACCTGTGCCTTGTGTGAAGATTCTGTTATCGCGGCCTTCTAATAAGAATTTCCAAGCGTCTAACAAGTCTGCATCGTAAAGGTTAAGGGAATATTTTGAGCCGTCGTATGTAACAAAGTCTTTACCAACAGTTTCGGCAACCATGTTGTAAATAACGGTCTGCATGCCGTAAAAATCGGTGCCTTGTTTAACCCATTCAGCACTCATTTCTTCTAATTTTTCCCAGGTCCATTCGCCTTTTTTATAAAGCTCCCATGGGTCATCAAAGCCCATTTCATCCATAGAGCTGGAGTTGTAAATTATGATGTTGAACCTTTTGAAAGGTGTGTAAGAAAGACCAAATGCATAAGGAGTGCCGTTAACCGAATATAAATCGGCGGTGGATTTGCTCCAAGCAGGGTCTGAGAAATCGTAACCTGTTACAGAAATAGGTTGCGAGAACTTCATAGCATTAAACGAAGGGGTGTAGCTTGTGTAAACATCGGGCGAATCGCCGGTGGCTACCATAGAAGCTAATTTTTCGTTATAAGCATCGCCATATTGGGCATCGATAATCTCAACATTAATGCCCGATTCTTGTTTGAATCTGTCAATAACTTGACCTTCCTGGCCGAAATCATATGGGTCGTACCAGTTTAAGAACCTAACGGTTGTGCCCTTAAGTTCTGCCGGAACTGAAGCGATTAATGCGGCTGAATCAAGTGCATTTTCGGCTGAAGCACCGCCTTGTGTACCGCCATTGTTTCCTGTGCCGGTGCCGCCATTGCCACCGCAAGCAGCAACCGAAAGCGCCAACAAAAGAACAAGCATAAGGGCAACTATTTTTTTAATAGTTTTAGACATTCTTTTTTCTCCTTTAATAATAAATTTGTATGTATTTGCTAAATTAATTTTAACCTACAATACCTACCCTGTCAATACTTTTTATAAAGTTTTTCTGCAGTATGCAATACATAATAAGCATTGGTAAAATGAACAACAAGCAGGCTGCCATTACAGCGCCCGATGAGCTATTGGCATATTGGTCAAGACCGAATGCGCTCACTTTATTGTATATTTTAGAAAGGTTTACTGCTAAAATATCGCTGTTGGTAAAGTACATTTCACAAAGGTAAGAATCGTTCCAGTGCCAAATAACACTGAATATTGTAACGGTTAAGAATGCAACGCCCGAAGACGGTACAACTATGGATAAGAATGTTTTTATTGGGCCTGCGCCATCAATAGAGGCAGCCTCTTCAAGTTCTTTTGGCATACCCTTATAGAACTGAACAAATATGAATATGAAAAGACCGGCTTTGAGTCCCACACCTAAAATACTTGGCAAATAGAATGCCCAAGGGGTATTAAGCAAATTAGGACGAATATCGGTTCCGATTATGTTGCCTATTAATTTTAAAATTCCAAGGCAATCAAAATAACGCATGTTAAGCATTAACGGAATCATAATCATATTAGTTGGGATTAATATGGTTAAAATGAGGAAAAACATTAATAATTTTTTCTCTTTAAAATCGAATCTTGCAAGACCGTATGCAAACACAGAGCAAGAAACAACCTCAATTAATCCCGAAACTATTTCGGTTTTAAGGGTATTAAGTAATCCGATTGGATATTGTAAAGCTTTCCACGCAATTGACATATTGTCGAAGGTGTAATGTTTAGAAATCCATACAACCGTTTGGTCTTCGAAATCGTAAACATGTCGGAACGAAACCGAAAGCATATAAATTAACGGATATATAATAATGTAGCCCACAAGCAATAAAAATGCCCAACGCAAAATTGAAACAATAATAGATGTTGCTTTTTGCTTTGCCTTAATAGGGGAAATTTCTTTATTAAATAATGTCATTTTGTTTTCCCCCTTTAAGACCAGCGTTTTAGGCACAACTTGTTATAAACTGCAAGTATTATTGCCATAAAGACGCCTATTATTAAGAAATACAGCCACAGCATTGCCGAAGATTTGTCGTAAACCTGTTGGCCGCTCATTAATTCGAATGCCATAGACATTATATACTTTCTGGTTGTTATTAGGTCTATCATGGTGTAAACCATAACAAGTAAAATGTTTTGACCTAACATTGGGAATGTAATGTACCAAAATTCTTCCCATTTTGAACAGCCTTCAACCTTAGCAACCTCGTAAAGAGAATCAGGTATAGACTGCAGACCCGAAATAAACAGAATGATTTGAATTCCGCAGTTCCATAACAGGTTGAATATACCGCTTATGTAACCCGCAATTAACTCGTTTAATTCGTCGGGCAGACCTAAGTTTTCCAGAATTTTATCGAAATTTATCATGTTGCCGTATGTTCCGGCAGTCTCACCCGAGGTTGCGCCAATTATCATACCGCTTTTTGATAAGTAATCAATAATAACACCGGTTGCTATTATTACAGGCAAAAAGTAAATTGCCCTCATTACAATTCTGCCTTTAAATTTTTGGTTAAGCACAATAGCAAGTATTAAGCTTAGCGCCAAAATAATAGGAAGTTGAACCAAAAATACTCCAACGGCATCTTTAAGTCGGTTTAGGTAATCTGGGTCTTGGTTAATTATGTAATCAAACCACTTAAAACCCACAAATTTTGTATCTACACCGCCCGAAACAATTCTAACATCGGAAAAGGCATAGCGAATGGAGTTAATAATTGGCATTACAAAGAATAATATTAAACCTATCTCCCACGGGAGAACGAACAGTCGGCCATACCTGCTTTTCAGGGCTTCTACGCCCCTTTTCTTCTTTTTAATTTTAATACCCAAACTGTTCACCCCCTTATTTAATTACCAAATAGTCGTTGGCTTTAACTATGCCGTCGGCTACAGTGTAATCGGAATTTGAATAATTTACATAAGTTTTAACGCCGTTTGAGAATGTTGTGCAACGAACATCTTTTGTTATTAGCTCGTGGTTTACAATTGTTTGACCACTTATTGCACTGTAATAATCTTTAAATTCGTTACCGGCATTAATAATAATTTCTTTGTTGCCTTTGTAAAGGCCACCGTATAAATCTTTATATGGTGAAAGTGTTACAGATTCGTTATAGTTATTATAAAGTGTAAATAACATTGAAGAACCTGTTTCAAGAGCATAAAGCTTTTTAGTTTCAAAACTCTCGCCCGCATTCATATTTTCAGATGTGATTTCGGTTTTTCCTTTAAATACCATTTGGTAGAAAGGAATATCAGCCGTGAACATATCTTGTTTAGATGATGTGTGCGGAGCTTCGAAAATACAATCGGCGATTTGTGCAGCATAAACATTAGCGCCTGTGGCAGCAAACGAATAACCGTTTTGCTTGTAGTTGTTAGCAATTCCGCTTACCTGTGCGCCCATGCCGTTTTTAGCATAATATTCATCCGACGTATAATCGGAATAAGCGTTTGATGTTATGCTGGCAAAGCTAACGCCGCTAATGTTATATTTACCGATTTTCTTGAGCAATTTGTTAGCAATTGCATCTAACTTTGTTCTGGTAATTAACCTGTGGCGACTGTAATTGTCAACATCAGGTATATGAGCACCTCTGCTTATTTGGTAAACGTAAGCCGAGGCTTTGGTGGCTGTTTTAGCGGTGTCAAAAGTATTATAACCGCCGCCTGCTTTAGCAAATTCACTAATATTAAAATCCACAAACGAATCAATTCCGTTTTGCTTGCAATATTCAGTAAGGTTGCTTAATTCTTTTTTGGTGCCAAACTTGCTTGCTAACTTAAAGTTGCCGGCAATTTTGCCAATGTCTAAGCCCGATTCACCAAAACCGTAGAGTTGAATGTTTGGCTTAACACCGGTTACCGAAAGTTCGTTTAAAATATTAGAAATATCGGAATATGTGGTAAGTGATAATAACGACTTATAAGGGAAGCCAATAAAGTTTTTCTGTTGGCCTAAACCACCAATAAACTTAAGCGAATAAACCGAATCTTCCACATTGCTTACAGCGTCGTTGTTACCGTAAAGGTATTCTTGGTATAACTTAGCCATACCGTTATAGTTGGCGTTTTCGCCGCTTAGTGGGTAATAATCCACCGTGAATACTGCTTTTTCCAAGCGTTCGTCAGAATAAAGTTCTGAATCGCTTCCGCTGCCTGACTTAATGTAGGTATAATCACTGTTTCGTAAATCAAAATTAGCGCATACAGAGCTGTAACCTGTTACATTGTCGGCCACTGTTGCGTTTATTGATGCCGAATCAGCACCTGAAGAAATGATGGCAAGCACTGCATTGTCGCCTGTTTTAATGCCATAAACCGGCAAATAAACATTCTTTTCGTTGGTTTGTTTATCCTTGATTTTTCTTGCAACATCGTTGCCGTAAACCTCAGATGAAGTTGTCATTTTTTCGGTTACGGGTTTGCTAATATCAATTAGCGCGCCGCTGCCCGACGGATAAAAAATGTAAGAATCGGCCTGCCCGTGCGGAGCCGAGCACAAATAAGGCGCTACTTGAATGCTGTAAATCATATTCTCGTTTTCAACTATTTTAGATGTATCTATAGAAATGCTCATGCCCTTTTCTTTAAGAGAATAGGTTACAGGGATTAAAATTTCAACATCTTTAAACAAATAGGTTACTGTAACAGCGCCGTCTTTAATTTCGGCCGAGTATGTGCCTTTATTAATACTGTGAGTATAGGCTCTGGCATCGGCAATGGCGTTTTCTTCGGCCATTTTATATGAAACCAAAATAGCCGATTCCAAATAATTTCTTTGCCTTGCCTGTTTTTCTTCTTTAGAAATGTTCATATAGCTTTCCGGTGTGGTTGACCACTGAACACCTGTTGCTTTATCGGTAAGGACTACGCACTTTTCGTCGTTATTCCAAGAAAGAACAAAATTGCTGTTTTCGTTAATAACGCCTTCTTGAATTTTTGCAGTGGGCAAAAGTGAAGTAACATCAATCGCAGCTGTTTTGCCGCAGCCTGCCATGGAGGTAACCAGCATAACTGCACAGATAGCGAAACTAACAAATTTTAATATAAATTTTTTCATTTAATTTCCCTCCTGTGCGTTATCTGAAGAACAGTTCCATTGTAACTGTTTCTACGAAAATTTTAACCTGCTGGCATAAAATAAGCAGCATAAATATTAAGAATATAATTAATATCATTGCTAACAAGGTTATAATTGTTGTGAACACAAATTTTCCAAAGGTGAATTCGTGCAGGTTTATAAGTCCCATAATAAGAATAACACCTGTTAAAATAATGCACACATAATTAAGAATTGTTAATACGTTAATTTCGTTAAGGGTTAATACATTAGATAAAATGTCGTAACCTATTGCCTGAATTATCATTGGAATTAAGCTATAGCTTGTTACTACATATATATCTTTTAACTTACCTTTACCCTCAAACAATGTGGTAACCGCCCAGTTGGCAACAGTAAATAAAATTACAAGGCCAAATGTTTGGGCTAAAGCATACCATGCGTTAACATCTTTAATGCTTGCATCATTAAAAATAAATCCTGTGGAAAGGCCTATTATTTTAAACACATACCAAACAGCTAAAAATGCAGTTGCTATTAAAACAGAGCCGCCCTTGTTATTTTTAATTTCATAAAAAGTATCGGCCGGGTGTAATAAGGTTGAAATTGCTGTTTTAAATTTATGGCTCTTAATTAAAACAATATTTTTCTTCTTTTTCCAATGCAGCAACAAAACTAAAGCAGCAACCAAAACAACAACTACTGCAACAATTATTACAAAGTTTTTGGTTAGAAAATCTTTTCTTACATATTCATACGCACGGCTGTAGGTTGTGCGGTCCACACCTTTTTTAGCGTAATCTAATGCTTCTTGGTAATTTTCTTGCAAAAGTTTTGCTTTAGCAATGCCACGGTAGGCCAAAATGTTGTTAACATCCAGGTCTAAAATCTTGTTCCAATATATTTCGGCATCGTTATAATCGCCCGAAATGGTTAAATTTTGTGCTGTTTGCACCAAATCACCATATGCGTTGCGACCAAACACGGTAATATTATTTTTAATGGCATCAACCACATATAACTTTCCGTTCATGGTGGTAATGGCCTTAGCACTTTTAAATGTGCCTTCCTGCGAGCCGAAATATACGCCGCCGCCTATTGTGGTAATAAGATTACATTCGTTATCGTAAACATAAATTCTGCCATATGCAACGTCGCACACATAAATAAAATTATTTTCGTCTATGGTAATGCTGGCCATATCGTGTCCTAATTCACGTGCACCGTATTTAATCATTTCTTCGGTGGCAAACATAACACTGGCGGAATCGGCAATCTCGGTTCCTGATTTATCTTTTAATATATTTGTTCCGATTGGGTTAAGTTTTTTAACCGAACCTGTTGCCGAAGCTGTGGCTTCGGTTGAACCTGTACAGGTGTAAATATAACCATCGGGGCCAAGTTCCATATCTACAAACGAGAAAGGCAACACCTTTTCGCTTTTAGAAATTTTTACATCGTTTTGGAAAAGCATATCCCAAAGGTTGTTCATGGCGTCTAATATAGTGGTACTTACCGAGTTAGCACCAAAAAAGCCTTTGAACTCATAATCTGGGGTATACATTGCGGCACCGTGGTAACTACCTTCACACAAAACATACAAATAGTCCATGTCATCTTTAACTATTTTAATTGGTGAATAGTGAAGCGATTCCGGCCACATTACAGTGTCGGGTTTTTCAAGCACCGTTGTAACAACGCCCGATGTATCACCTATAAGCAAACGGTTATGACCGGTGTCGGCTATATAAAGAACATTGTCTTCATCTATCAAAATACCGCGAGCGCCTTTAAAATCACTAACTTCGCCATTAATTGTTACACTGCTAATAACATTAACAAGGTTAAAGTTTTCGTCGGTTACAATAATCTTGCCCGAGGCGGAATCTAATAAATAAATTTTGCCGTCGGTAGCGTAAATGTCGTATAACGAACCAAAATTTTCAAGTCCTAAATCGGCCGCTATAACGGTTTTTTCGTGCTCGAACATTGGCCTTGTGTAAACCATTTCTTTTTCGCCTTGACTGCCGGCCCAATTTGATACAGCGTCGTTAACGCTGTCGCCAAATTCGGCAGCAGAAGCCGTTATGTTAAAGGTGAAAAGGCAAAGGGCACACAACAAAACCGCTAAAATTCTTTTAAAGTTTTTCATTGTTTACCCCCCTTTAATCCTTCATACCGGAATTACTCATGGTTTCCATTACGTTACTTTGTGAAATCAAATACACAATTATAGGCGGAATCATCATAATTACGGTGGTTGCCATGGCGTTACCTGCACGGGCAATACCGCCGGCTGTAATCTGGCTCATTGCCGATGGCAGTGTTTTTAAAGATTCGGTAAATATTGTAGATACCGTACCGGTAGCCCACATTCCGCTGAATGAGAACAACAACAATGTTAACCAACAAGGTTTAACCATTGGCATTAATATTTTCCAGAAAATGAGCGGATAGCCTGCACCGTCAATACGGGCAGCTTCCAACAATGCATCGGGCACCGAGGCATCCATATATTGTTTCATAAGGAATACACCCATTGCTGATGGTATTGCGGGTAGAATATACACCCAATATGTATCAATAATGCCCATTTTTGAGAAGATTATATATTGCGGAACAAACAATGTTGTACCGTTATATAATAGCGCAAACTGAACAATCAAGAAAACAACGGTGCGCCATTTGTATTTGCTTTTCGAAAAGAAGAAGGCTGCTGCCGCTGCACATAAAATATGCAAAACGGTACCAACTATGGTAATGAAAATACTGTTGAACACATACCTCGAAAGCGGAACCTGCAATTTAGAAAGCAGTGAAGGTAACAGTGTATAGTTGGAAATTGTTGGCCTTTTTACAAAAAACTTTGGCGGGAAAATCAAAATTTCATCCAAAGGTTTAAACGATGTTGATACCGAATAAATTAAAGGCAAAACGCTAATTAAACCAAAGCCCAAAAGCAAAATTACAAATATTGTTGTAACAGCCTTAGAACGAGTATAGCGTTTGTACTGTAATTCTCTTGTATCAAACAATTTAAATTTACGAAGTTTATCCCTAAATTTTTTCATAATTACAGCACCCCCTATTTACCCATTCTGTTAAGCAGTTTTGCAACTACATTACGGAATATTGCCATCATGGCAAACAAGAATATAGAAATTGCTGCCGCATAGCCCATTTCCATACGTGTATTTGCAACGTCGCCCAAATATGTAACTATTGTGTCGGCACAGTTGTTAACCGTTGGGTAACCGCAAAGTGTTGTTATGGTGGCACCTATTGAGAAAGCACCGGCAATTTGCATAACCGCACCAAACAAAAGAATTTCTTTCATGCACGGCAAGGTTATGTACCAAAGCTCTTGCCAACGGTTTCTAATACCGTCTATAGCGCCGGCTTCAAAAAGTGATACATCTAAGCCCTGCAAACCTGCAATATCAGCCAAGAAAGAAACACCAATACTTGACCAAATTGTAATTGCAATTATAATTGGCACAATGTATGTTGGGTTGGAAAGCCACAAAATAGGCTCATTTATAAGCCCAATGCTTAACAGCGCGCTGTTAACATAACCGTAAGAGTCGCTGCTGAAGGCGATTTGCCAAATAAAGAAGGCGTTACCAACAAGTGCCGGAGCATAGAATAAAAACGACATAAAGGAACGAACCTTAGGATTAAACTCGTTTATAAACCAAGCCAAAACATAGGAAAGTAAAAATCCTGCAGGGGCGGTTGCTACGGCTAAAATGAGTGTGTTGGTTGTTATTTTTATAAATATATCATCGGTAACGAACATACGAAGGAAGTTATCGAGCCCTATAAACTTGGGGGCCGACAACATATCGTAAGAGAAGAAGCTTAAAACAAGCGAAACAACAATTGGTAGCGCGGTAAATAAGCCGAAGAAAATAAAGAAGGGAAGGGCAAGCGAAAATAACGATATCTCACTGCCGCCAAACGACGACTTATGTTTTTTCTTTTTAATAACATTATTAGTCAAGATTATATTCGCCTCTCTTTCTTTCAATTTCGGCATCGGCAATTTTTGCCCATTTGAAAATCATATCTTTCGGGTTTTCCGAAAGGTTAATAACATTTTGGAAGGCCTGCATTACCGAACGTTCTACATAATAGCCACCGGGAACCTCTTTAAGTCCTTTAACATAGCTCCAGGCGTCTAACATAATTTCAAGGTCGTTAGATTCCCAAGAAAGCATTTTAAAGGCTTCAATGTTGGCTGTTGTTCTACGGCCAACCTCACCTAAAATTGCCTCTAACATAACCGAATACCTGTATTGTGTATTGGCATCTGTCCACCATTTTAAGAAGGTCCAGGCTTCGTCTTTATACTTACTTATGTTTGGTATAACGCAAGCAGTACCGGTGTCGGACTGAGCATAGTTAATAACTCCGTCTTCACCCATTGTTCCAGGCATTTTAGCAATAGACCATTTGCCAACAATTTCGGGGGCTGCTTGGCTAAACAAGGTGTAGTTTGTGTAACCCGAAACACCCATCGGCATTGTGCCTGCACGGAAACGGTTGTATAAATCGAAGCTTACCGGGAAGCTTAGGTTGGTGTAATAATCGGTCCATTCAACAAAGGTTTCAACTGCGCCACCGTTTAAGAAGTTGGTGCGGTCGTTTTCGGTGTAAACCGGAATATTCTTTTGCATTAAACGTGTTGAATAAATATTGAGTGTTGTGCTTAACAATCCACCCGTTGCAACACCGGTTGGCAAACCAACCTGCAGGTTCTGCCTTTGAAGCAAGGCTGTAACATTTCTAAATTCTTCCCAAGTTTTAGGTGGTTCAATGCCCATCTCTTCAAAAATATCGGTTCTATAGAAAAGAATCGAGAAGTCTTGTGTATCGGGTATGCCGTAAATTGCATTACCTAATTTATATGGGTCATCGGCGCCGGGTTGGAAGCGCTTAATAACCTCGTTATAATCGGGGAAGGTAGATAAATCGTACAATGCACCACGCATACCATAGTTTACAGGTTCGGTACGGCCTTGACCTATAAGCAGGTCGGGTCCGCTACCGGCCAAAATAGCCTGAATAAGCGATGCACCAACTATTTGAACATTAACATTAATATTGGGGTTTTCTGCCTCGAAAGAATCTTTAATAAGCGAGGTTAAAATTTGTGTTTGGTCGCGGCCCCAAGTTACCCATAAAGTAAGGTTGGTTTTGTCTTTGGTGCTTTCGGTGCTATAGCTATATTCGTCCATAAACGAAACCAAAAAGCGTTCGGCCGAGAATTTAGTCTTTTCCCACCAGCCTGCCATTGTAAACTCATAATCTTTTTCAGGCGAGGCTAAAACAATTTGGTCTAAATCAAGCGGTAATTTTGCAACGTCGGAAACCAGAGCGGTTAACGAGCAATAGTTATCGTAATAACTTTGCACATATTTTTGTGCGCTATATTGGTTCTCGAGCATATCGCGCATTACACGCACCATGTTTTGTATGGTTGAAACATATGTACCGCTTTCTTCTTGGGTTATCTCTATAATCCTTTTTGAAACAGCCTCAAGGCGCTCAATATTAGCGGCAAGGGTTTCGTTAAATTGTGGTATATTTTTAAAGAATTCGTAGCTACGGCCGGCATCTATTTTTTCGCCGGTAATCATTTTAATTTTAAGGTAAAGGTTACCAACGTCGTATGCAACGTCGTTAATTTGGCGGCTAACTTCGCCAAACTCACCCAAAGTAACGCTAAGGCTTATTACGTGTTTGCCTTTTGTTAAATAAATGAGAGCGGGTTCATCAGAGCCTGCATTAAGTTCAGAGAATTTCCAGTTACCGTCATAATAGAACGGAATGCTTGCAGCCTCGGCAAACGGATTTTTACCGTCAATTTTAAGGTTGCGGTAAGAGTTACCGCTTATAACTACATTTTGACGATACCTAAAGGCCATTCTGTAAAGGCCATCTTCGGGTATATCCACTTCCCAAGAAATAGTGTCGTTAGGTTTTTGCCAACCTGTGCCACCTATGTAGTTGATAATATTTTTAAATGCCTCGGAAGGTGTAAGGCTTGGGTCGCTGTTATCTATAAGAGGGTTAATTGAAGCGGTGCTTTTGTAGGTTGCTTTTTCGCCTTCTATAAGAATGTCGGCTCCGGTGTAGTTTTTATAGCCGTTTTGCTCGTATTCTTTTGCCACTTGCTCATACGGTTTAACAACATCGGGAGCTTTAAGTGTAACCGATGTTAAATAAAACTCACCCGAAACAGCAGTAATGCTTAAGGTGTGTGTTCCGGCCGAAAGTGCCACCTTTAATGGCTCAATATATTGGCCGCTGGTTTCCATGGCAACGGCTGTTTTAAATAAATATTTTTCAATCTGTTCCGATGAATAAATATTTCCGGCACTGTCCGGAACGCCGTCGGGGTTTTTGTCTATAAAGGTTCTGGCAAAGTTAACCGAATTTAAAGCGCTGTAAGGTACAGAGCCATCAACAGCGAACGAAAATCTTAGCGGTAAGCCACGGCCTTTAATTGGACAATACGAAAGTTCTATTTCATAAAGGCCTGCAGTTTCAACGTTAAAGGTGTAGTCAACTGTGCCTTTTTCGCCAATCCATTTAAGTACGTTTTCATTCTTTACGCCGTTTTCATCGGTGTATTCGGCCACAGTTTCTACAGTGGCGCCGTTGGCAGCACTATACGAAACAGCAGGCAAAGAATAGCTTGTTGTTCCGTTTTCAAACGCAGCTTGTTGTTCCAAATATTTGGCATAGGTGTTATCATCTGCCGCCAAATTAATTTCGGAAATTTGTTGTGTTTCGCCTGTAGTGCCGGTTGTTTCGGCAAAGCAGGTAACCTGGAAAACCGAAACCGTAAAAGCCACTGCTAAAATAATGGCAATATACCTTTTCATATGCACCGTTCCCTCCAAAAAAATATATTAAAATTGTAAGTATTGCACAAAAAACTTAAAAATGGGGGGAATACCCCTTTTTACAATACTTATACCATATATAATAATACCAAAGCGCCCCTTTACTGTCAAGTAAAAATGAACAAATTTTAATAAAAATTACTATATTTTTAAGTCATTTTTGATTAATTTTTAACAACAAATTTTACATTTTTTCTATATATTACTATTTTTTGTTGAAAAACACTATATTTTGTGTTTTTTAGCAATTTTTGTAAAAAACAAACCCCGAAACCAAAATGGTTTCGGGGTTTTGTAAGTTTTGTAAAAACTAACGTTTTGAGAACTGCGGTGCACGACGAGCGCCTTTGAGGCCGTATTTCTTTCTCTCTTTCATTCTTGGGTCGCGAGTTAAGAAACCTGCCTTTTTAAGTTCGGGGCGGAGTTCTTCATTGAACTGAAGAAGTGCACGGGCAATACCGTGGCGAATAGCGCCTGCTTGACCTGTAACACCGCCGCCGTTAACACGGCAAACAATGTCGAACTTTTCGGTATTGTTGGTTAAAGCCAATGGCTGACGAACAATAAGTTTTAAGGTCTCGAGGCCAAAATAATCGTCAATGTCGCGGTCGTTAATGGTAACTTTACCTGTTCCGTTATATACGCGTACGCGGGCAACAGAACTTTTTCTTCTGCCGGTACCGTAAAAATAAGGTTTTCCTTCAAACATTATTCTGTCTCCCTTTCATTAAAATTCGTACTTTTCAGGTTTTTGGGCAACCTGAGCGTACTCTGCATTTTTGTAAACATGAAGCCTTGTTAAAGCCTTGCGGCCAATTGTGGTATCGGGCACCATTCCCTTAACGGCTAATTCCATAGCGAGTTCGGGGCGGGTGGCCATAAGGGTAGAATATTGAACCTCTTTTAAGTGGCCAATATAACCGGTATGGCGGCGATAATATTTGTTTTCAAGCTTCTTTCCTGTTAAAACTGCTTCGGCAGCGTTAATTACTACAACATGGTCGCCGCAATCAACATGAGGGGTAAACTCGGGTTTGCCCTTGCCGCGAAGGAGCTCAGCAACCTTGGCTGCTGTGCGGCCTAACGGACGGCCTGCTGCGTCAACAATGTACCATTTGCGCTGTACCTCGGCAGGTTTTGCCATAAATGTAGACATAATTCAAAACCTCCAAATTTTTTTGAGCCTTAGTATAATAACATAAAGAAAATGCAAAGTCAACCCCTTTTTTAAAAAATTTTAATTTAAAAAGCGCAACCTCGTTTTTACTCTGTTTTTCTCGTTTTTTCTTTGATTTGCTCGTTTGCAAATTTTAAATTTTGCGCATAAAAAAAGCCACTTAACCTTTAAGTTAAGCAGCTTTTTGTAAATTATTTAACAAATTTAACAGCAGTGCCGTAGACAATAACCTCGGCAGCGCCCTGCATAACAGCAGACGAAGCATATCTAATGTTAATGATGGCATCGGCCCCTAATTCTTCGGCTTCGGCAACCATTCTTTTGGTGGCAAGGGCACGCGCCTCGTTCATCATCTCGTTGTAGGCTTTCAACTCTCCGCCAACCAATGTTTTAAAGCTTTGTGCAATGTCTTTGCCAATGTTTTTTGACTGAATTGTGCTGCCTTTTACTAAAGAAAGGGTTTCAAGTTCTTTGCCGCTAATAAAATCAGTATTTACTAATATCATCTTCTTCTCCTCCTTTAATTTCTTTAATGCGCTCTATGCACACATAAATGCTTAACCCCGAAAAAACTAACGGAACAATGCCCAATACATATTGCCAAATTCCGCTTATTAACGATATTAAAAAACCAAAATACGCAATATAATACAGCACCATAATTACCGTA
>JAFSIN010000039.1 GCA_017439765.1 Clostridia bacterium
AATAAGTTTGGCGGCGTTACCGTTAGACATATTAACAAGCGCTTCGTATTTTTTAAGTTCTAAAACAGTATTATCCACAGCGGCCTCTTTTAAAGCTTTAAGGCCATCGGCCTCGGCCTGTTTTGCAAGTAAAATTGCCTTAGCCTCGCCCTCGGCTCGCGCAATGCGGGCATCCCTTTCGCCTTCGGCCTCTAAAATCATGGCTTGCTTGTCGCCCTCGGCCCTGGTTATAGCAGCAGCTTTATGACCTTCGGCCTGCAATAAAGTTTCGCGGCGGTCGCGTTCGGCCTTCATTTGTTTTTCCATGGCCGATTGTATTTCTGCGGGTGGAATAATGTTTTTAAGTTCTACCCTTGTAACCTTAATGCCCCATTGGTCGGTCGCTTCATCTAAAATTTCGGTCATTTTGCCGTTAATAGTATCACGCGAGGTTAAAGTACCATCTAATTCCAATTCACCAACAATATTTCTAAGTGTGGTGGCGGTTAAATTTTCAAGCGCACTAATTGGGTTAACAACACCATAGGTGTACATATTAGCATCAAAAATTCTGAAAAACACAACGGTATCTATTTGCATTGTTACATTATCTTTGGTAATAACGGGTTGTGGCGGAGAATCTATAACCTGTTCTTTAAGGGTTATTTTTTTGGCAATACGCTCTAAAACGGGTATTCTTAAATGCAGGCCGGCATTCCAGGTTTTTTCATATTTACCTAAAAACTCAATAACATATTGGTGTGCCTGCGGGACAATACACAAACATCTTATTAATAAAACCAATAATAATGTTGCAACAATTATAAGAGTTATCATTTTACATTTCCCCCTAAAAATTATTTTATGCAGTTAAATAATATTTAACCAAGGTTTGCAAAAGTGTGTCGCGGTCTACCTTTCTGATAAGGCTGCGGGCGTTATTATGGGTTGTAATATATGTTGGGTCCTCTGACAAAATGTAACCGACAATTTGGTTAATGGGGTTATAACCCTTTTCTTTAAGGGCGTCGTAAACGGTGGTTAAAACCCTGCGAATTTCTAATTCTTGGTCGTTACCAAGTGAAAAGGTCATTGTTTTATCAATCATATTAAACACCTCTTTTTTATATTATACCATATTTTTTTGAAACTTACCACTTATTTTCTAAGCTGAGCTCCTGCTTTTTCAAGTTTTTCAATAATATGCTTGGTGGTGGTTTCAATATCTTCGTCGCTTAAAGTGGATTCGCTGCTGCGCAACTGAACGCTAAAGGCAACGCTTTTTTTGCCTTCGGGTATTTGTGAGCCCGAGTAAACATCGAAAAGTTCTACCTTTTCAAGCAACCTTGAAGCTCCCGAGGCAATTGCCTTTTCCAATGTGCCAATGGGCAAGTCAATGTCGCAAAGCAGGGCGAAATCGCGCTCAACAGCCGGGTATTTTGGCAATGGTTTATACACTGTTTTGCGTGTTTTAAGTTGGAATAAAACATCCAATTTAATTTCAGCAACATAAACACGCTCTTCAATGCCGTAGTTAGCAGCTGTGCCTGGGTGAACCTCGCCAAATGTGGCAACCGGCGAATTATTAGCCAACACTGTAGCCTGGCGGCCGGGGTGTAAATAGGGCTCGTTACTGCGAATGTATTCGGTATGGGCGCCAAACTGCTCCATTAGCTGTTCAATTACACCCT
>JAFSIN010000040.1 GCA_017439765.1 Clostridia bacterium
ACCCATACCACGAGCAACAACGGCTGCGTGTGAGGTCATACCGCCACGAACGGTAAGAATACCTTGAGAAGCCTTCATACCGGTAATATCTTCAGGGGAAGTTTCTAAACGAACAAGAATAACCTTTTCGCCTTTGTTGTTCCAGGCTTCTGCATCTTCAGCAGTAAATACAACCTTACCGCAAGCAGCACCTGGGGAAGCACCTAAACCACGGCCGGCAGGTGTAGCAGCCTTAAGGGCTTTAACATCGAACTGCGGGTGGAGAAGTGTGTCAAGGTTACGTGGGTCTATCATAGCAACGGCTTGCTTTTTGTCAATCATGCCTTCGTCAACTAAATCGCAGGCAATTTTTAAAGCAGCCTTAGCGGTTCTTTTACCGTTACGGGTTTGGAGCATGTAAAGTTTGCCGTGCTCTACGGTGAATTCCATATCTTGCATGTCGCGGTAGTGGTCTTCAAGTGTGGCGCAAACTTTGTTAAACTCTTCAAATGCTTCGGGGAATTTGCTTGCCATTTCGGCAATAGGCATTGGGGTGCGAACACCGGCAACAACATCTTCGCCCTGTGCATTGGTTAAGAATTCGCCCATAAGGCCTTTTTCACCTGTAGCAGGGTCGCGTGTGAAGGCAACGCCTGTGCCGCAATCGTCGCCCATGTTACCAAATGCCATCATTTGTACGTTAACAGCGGTACCCCAAGAATAAGGAATATCGTTGTCGCGGCGGTAAACGTTAGCACGTGGGTTGTCCCAAGAACGGAAAACAGCCTCAACAGCGCCAATTAACTGCTCTTTAGGGTCAGATGGGAAATCTTTACCGATTTTGTTTTTGTATTCTGCTTTAAACTGACCGGCTAAAACTTTAAGGTCTTCGGCGGTTAATTCAACGTCTTGAGTTACGCCTTTTTCTTCTTTCATTTTGTCGATAAGCTCTTCAAAATATTTTTTGCCTACTTCCATAACTACGTCGGAATACATTTGAATAAACCTTCTGTAGCAGTCGTAAGCCCAACGAGCATTACCCGAAGCCTCGGCCATGTATTCTACAACTTCTTCGTTAAGACCAAGGTTTAAAATAGTATCCATCATGCCGGGCATGGATGCACGTGCGCCCGAACGAACCGAAACTAACAGAGGGTTAGTTTTATCGCCGAATTTTTTACCGGTGATACCCTCCATATCGTCGATGCCTTTCATGATTTGAGCCATGATATCATCGTTGATTTTTCTGCCATCTTCGTAGTACTGTGTGCAAGCCTCGGTAGAAACTGTGAAACCTTGAGGAACAGGAAGACCTATTTTGGTCATTTCTGCAAGGTTGGCACCTTTACCACCAAGAAGCTCACGCATGCTTGCGTCGCCTTCTTTAAAAAGGTAGACAAACTTTTTGCTCATTGTTATACCTCCTGATTTTTGACAAACCTTGCGGTTTGTTTTTTTACCTGTTTTACCCAAATTTTTAGGGTAGCAATTTATTATACCATATTTTTAAAAAAATAAAAGGGGTATTTTGAAATTTTACCAAAAAATATTAAAAAACCGTGGGAAATCCACGGTTTTTAGTTAAAAATTAGAATTTTTTAATATTAAGCACCCTAAACACTATCGGGCTTAAAACCGCATTGGTTACAACTTCGATTATAAAATTGCCCATTGCCAATGCCCAGAAAACAGCCATTCCCCCGACACTCAGACCCACGGTGGTGGCAATTGCTGTTGCGCTATCCATAAAAAACGCATAGCATCCAAGCAAAAATACTGCAGTGTTGGTTATTGGGCAAATAATGGCGGCGCCTATTACGGCAACATAACGGTTTATTTTAGCAAGCAGCTTATAAGTAAGTCCTGCTGCAATACCGCAGGCAGTACCCTTTAAGAGCACCGTTACAACTGTGCCAGGCACATCGAATGCAAAAAACAATGCTGCGTTGCCTGTAGCCAAAACCACCACGCCAAACACAAACCCAAGCCAAGCGCCAACCCCTGTGCCGCACATTGCGGCTCCCAAAACAATGGGTATTAACCCCACCGCCGTTGAAAACGGGCCAAAAAAGGTTGTAAAGGTGGCTAAAGACTGCAGCACTATAACAAATGCTGTAAACACTGCCCCTAAAACCAAACGCCTGGTTGTTAACTTTCTTTGTTCTGTTCTGTTCATAAATTTTACCTCCGATACTGTCCTTTACAGGTACAGTTCATTTTATATTAACCTGCCTTGCAGCAAAATTAATTGTTCTTATTATAAATCAGCCTTAAGCCATCGAGCAATAAATTTTCATTATATATAATGTTGTGTTCGCAATGCTTTATAATCTCGCGCGAAAGGCCACCGGTTGCAACAACGGTTGCATTTTCGCCAAGTTCGGCTTCAATACGGTCAATAAAGCCATCTAACATTGCGGCGGCGCCAAAAATAAGGCCCGAACGCATACAATCGGCCGTGTTGGTACCAATAACCTTTTGCGGTGCCTCAATTCTAATGGCGGGCAACTGCGAAGTGTTTTGGGTTAAGGCTTTTAATGTTAAATTAACGCCTGCTGCTATGGCTCCGCCCAAGAGCGCGCCGTTTTTGTCCAACACACTTACGGTTGTGGCTGTGCCCATATCTATAACAATGCAGGGCATGGTGTATTCGTGTAATGCGCCGGCTGCGGCTGCGGCTAAATCGGCCCCAAGTTGTGCAGGGTTATCTATTTTAATGTTAAGCCCCGTTTTAACGCCTGGACCGAGTTCCAGCGGTACAATGTTACACAGGGTAGATATTGCGTTAGAAACCGCCTTGCCAACATTGGGCACAACGGAGCAAATAATGGCATCTTCAATGCTTTCGTGCCTGCAGCCGTGCAAAAGCAAAATGTTTTTTATTTCCACAGCGTATTGGTCCGAGGTCTGATTTAAATTTGTGGCAAGCCTTGCGGTGAAAAGCAAAGCCTCGTCATCATAAAGGCCTAATGTAATGTTAGTGTTACCAATATCGGCCGCTAAAAGCATATATACCCCTCCGTTGCTTAAAGTTTACATAATTATAACATTGGCTATTGTTAAAAGTCAAGTTGAAAAACTATTGACATTTTTTATTTTTACTGTTATAATTGCTCTATCTGTGAAAATATATTTACAGAATCCTTGCTTTGCGAAACATTCGCAAGGCCAAAAGTCCAAAAGGAGGTGCTACGAATGGTTATGAACAAGTATGAGTCAACTTTGGTTTTCTCGGTTAAAGGTGGCGACGAAGCCGTTACTGCTTTAAACGAAAAATTCAAAGCCTTAATTGCTGAAAACGCAACCGTTGAAAATGTAGACGAATGGGGCAAGCGCAAACTTGCTTATCCTATCAACTACGAAACCGAAGGTTTTTATGTTTTCACAACATTTACTTGCGGCCCTGATTTCCCGGCCGAATTAGAGCGTGTTGCCGGCATTACCGACGGCGTTCTTCGCTCGATGGTTATTAAAAAATAACGGAGGAAGTTTTAAATGTTTAATTTAGTAGTTTTAACCGGCAGACTAACTGCCGACCCGGAACTCAAATATACTCCAAACAACATCCCGGTAACTTCTTTCTCTATTGCTGTTTCACGCCGCTATAAAGCAGGCGAAGAAAACCAGGCTGATTTTATTAATATTGTTGCTTGGCGCCAAACTGCCGAGTTTATAACAAAATATTTCAGCAAGGGCAGCATGATTGGTATTGAAGGCTCAATCCAAACCCGCAGATATGTGGATAAAGACACCGGCAAAAACAGAACAGCGTTTGAGGTTGTTGCCAACAATGTTCAGTTTGTGGAATCTAAACGCGATTCCGCCGCCGACACCCGCAGCGAAGCCCCTGCTTCGTTCAGCAATGCCGGCGCTAACGAATTTGTTGAGATTGACAACTCTTCGGATGATGATTTGCCGTTTTAATTGGTTAAGTAAGTCTTAACAAAAATTTTTTAGGAGGCAAACTATGGAAAAGAACGATAAAAT
>JAFSIN010000041.1 GCA_017439765.1 Clostridia bacterium
ATTCTGCAAAATTACCTTCGCAAAGACCCCGGAGCCAACTATGATAACCGCACTATAGTAAGAAATGTTAAGGTTTCGTTAAATAACGACCCAACCAACCCGGCTGATTACCCGGCTTACACTGAAGCGGACTTATATTTAGTAGACGAAGCATCCCCCGCTATTCCTATGATAGCATTAACAAAGATTAATTTAAGCAGTGTTTGTGTTGATTTTGGCGAAAACACAGCAATAGGCACCGATATTGTTTGGTCGCTAGAAAGCAACCCTACTATTTTCTTAGACGACAGTGGATTAATGTTAAGCGCACTTAAAAAAGGCATTTTTAAAATTACAGCCACATTAAAAACTGACAGCAATGTTAAAAAGGATTTATATGTTGTTGTTAAAGATGCTGCCGATGCCACCTGGGATATTTATAATATGGACTTTACCCAGTACACCGACGAATATGTTAAATTAGGTTATGATGCGGATAAAAAAGTTACATATAACGGTGAGATAATTAATGACCCCAACGTAGCCGGTGCGCCTGAAGGTTGGCAGTCATATTTTACCCGTTATTCCGACAATCCGGCCGATGCAACATTGCATTTAGTAGAATTTTCCAGAAGCGCATTCCCTTACGCTGCTACTAACGGTAACCCCTTATCGCCTGAAGTGTCGAAGGGTATTGTGCCTTTTGCCAGCCCAACCGTTTTAGGCGAATCAAACGACAGAAGCGAATATAAAATGGCGGGTTATTTTGTATTAAATAACGATATTGTAAACGACTTTGCCGATTACTCAATTACCACACAAGGCAACTATTATAGCAACTCAACCAACTTAGAATCCGGTTTTGGTGTTTTAGGCCGTGTAGAGTTTAATGATACCGGCGCACCCAAATTTGATGCTACCAATGGTTTAAGCTCTATTATCGTTGAGTTTGGTATGAACCACTCACCACATTATAGTGCTTCTTTAGCACAAAACAACGGTACTGTTAGGTCTTATTACAGAAATAACGACCCTGATTCTAACACCGCCTCAATATTGGTTACAAACAATAATGTTACAGGAAGCATAATTCCGTGGCAATATTTAAACAGCCTTGAATCTTGCCTTGCAAATGGTTGTTCGGATAGAGAATCAATAGGCGTAGATACCACCTTTACTGTAAAATATTCGGGCAATAAGGCAACATTATCATCCCCCGAAGACCCCGAAAACCAAATCTTTTCTATAGACAGCGAATCTAAAACCGGCGGTATAGCAATTTTGCAAAACTTCCTTCGCTATGGCGCTGGCGCCAGGTATGATAACCGCACCATAGTAAGAACTGTTAAGGTTTCGTTGAATAACGACCCAACCAACCCTGCCGATTACCCGGCTTACGAGGCTTTAACCGGTTATTCGTTCTACCCAATAAATATGGATTCCCCAGCAATTCCTATGTATGCGGGTTCATACGTTAATGTTATAGACCTTATTATAACCGATAACCAAGGGGATAAATATTTAGGCAGCGAATTAACATTTGTTAATAAAACAGGTGGTAACGGAATAGCAATTGATAATTCCATTGGCCGTATAACCGCATATGCCAAAGGTGCATATGAATTAGAAGCTACCCACCCGAACGGTACAATTATTACTTTATATGCCGTAGTTAAAAATAAGGGCGATGCTACTTGGGACATTTACAACATAGACTTTACCGAGCACGACGATGAATATGCTAAATTGGGTTATGTTAACAACAATGTATTAACAAATAACACCCCGGCCGATATTATTACCTATAATGGCGAACCGGTAAGCGATACTAACCCTGCGCCAAGCGCACCTAAAGGCTGGCAATCTTACTATATACATCAAAAATACCCGCAAAATGTGCTTCCAACGGCAGTGCCCGATGATGTTCTGGCTGAAAACCCGAGCATGACTTTGGATACATACCATTGGTTACTTATGCAGGAAAACAAGGTAAAATATGCTACCAAATTCCCACTAAGCGCATATCCATACACCACCTGCGACGGTGAACCGCTTGGATATTTGAACGATGGTAAATATGTTAATACAATAAATTCGGGTATTATGCCGTTTGGCAACCCTGCAGATTTAGGCTATAATACACTCGAATCAGCCCAAAATGGTTATTTTGTGTTGAATAATAGCGCGGTAAACGCCTTTGCCAACCTGACAGTAACCGCTAATGCTAATGTGTTTAGCTCTAGCTCCGGTCCTTCCGAATTTGCTATTGCCGGCCGTCTTGCGTTTGACTCTAACGGCGATTTAAAATTCGACGAATCTAACCCAATAACATCACTTGGTGTATCCTATTTAGGTGATAACTGCGGCGGCAGCCATTCTAGCAACGCACCTGGTGAAGTTGGCTCAACCGTAAGAACTAATAATTCTGATACAGATGGCCAAAGAACACAGTTAGAGCACAACGGTGAATCTGACACTAAATTCTATTGGGATTATATAACCGGTTTAGGCCATTGCGTAGACTGGAATGCCCCCGAAAGCCGCAACGGTGTTAATTTATCGCTGTCGGTTAAATACGAAGGCAACACCGCAACACTTTCTTCACCATATGACCCTGCAGCCGAAACATTCGTAATGGAATCGCAAAAGGGCAAGGGTGGTATTGCTTTTGTTCAAACCGGTTTAACCGACTGGGTTGTTGGTTCTTGGACCAACCTGAAAACCGTTAAAGTTTCACTTAATAATATTGATGGCGAATGCCCACGTTACACAGAATTTAATTACTTTATAACTAAAGATAACGCCTATTTATACACAAGTGCCGGCCAAGAAATTAGCATGGAAGACATGGTTGTAGAAATTAACGGCAACTATTATGTTGGTACAGATGTTACCTTTACAAGCTCTGATAGCGAAAAATTAGTTATAGACACCACCGCTAAAACCATTAAAACTGCCGAAAAGGGAACATACACCTTAACTGCTACAGCAGGTGGTAACAGCCTTAATATTTTGGTTGCTGTTAAAAATGTTAGCGAAGGTTATTTTGTAAACAACAACTATAAAGTTAATGTTGAAAACGGAAATATTGTTTCATACACCGTTGTGGATTCCTCTGTTCCACTTAGTAAACAAATTGAATTTACCGACAGAATTTATAATCCTAACGGAACTTGGATTAATATTTACGAAGTAGCAGCAAGCCTTTCACTTAACAGTGGAGCTTACAACACCATTGTAGAAAGTGTAATATTCAAAGGCGATAACGGCAAAGAAAGCTATATCGAGGCCATTGGCGCCAACGCTTTCCAAAACGCTATTAACTTGCAGAATATAGAACTTCCTTCAAGGCTTAAAACAATTGGTGCCAACGCTTTCCGTAACGCATCGGCACTTGCCGAAATTACTATTCCGGCGATGGTTAAAACAATTGGCGCCAATGCCTTTACAGATTGTATTTCGTTAACCGATATTTACATTTACAGCCCCGATGTTACTATTACCCCTGGCGCTATTCCGCTTTCAACAACTGTTCACTGTTTAGAAGGCTCTGATGTTGAAAAAGCATTAAAAGATGCCGGCTACACAACGGTTCCGTTAAATGCTGCCCTTGCTGCATTTGCAACAAGCGAGAGGGAAAGAATAGCTAAATTAGATGCTAAACGCATTGAAACAGTTGACACAGATGTTCTTTGGATTGGTAAAACCAATGACGAAAAATTTGGTAACTACTTGTCTGGTTTCTGTCTTAATAACCGCGATGCCGGTAAAATTGTAATAACACCTGTATGCGATTATTTAGATGAACTTGAAAATTATATTAAGGAAACAGACCGAAAAATAAGACTCATTGATTCTGCATTTGCTAATCAAAATGATACTCGAGCCGTACTTAGCATTGAGGTAAAAGATGGCATAGAAGGCGGTATATTTAACAACTGCTTCAATGTGCAAGAAATATCTTTACCAGACAGTTTCGAATCTATTTCAATGAATGCCTTTAAGGGTTGTACTTCACTTAAAAAGGTTAATATACCCGATAACGCTATAGTAATGGGTAAATATGCCTTTACAGATTGTACTAACCCCGAGCTCGAAATTATAATTTCCGAAAGGTCTAACCTTAAATACATTGGCCATAACGAAATGGGCACCGACCCTGCCGAGCCTGCATTTAGCAATTGCGGCGCAACAAAAATTTATCTGCCAATAACTGTAGAGTTTGTTTCGGCCGAAGCCTTTAAATATTCAGGCTTTAAGGATATAACCTTTGCCGGCAAGGATACAGCATTTGCCAACGAAAAAGGCGTTGAATTTAAAGAAGGCGAAAAACTACCACAATTCTTTGCTGATGGCACCATTATTCGTGGCTTAAAAGGCTCAAAAGCCGAAGCTTATGTTAACGCTTATAACGCACAGGTAGAGTACGAAGCACTTATATTCACTACCAAAGATGCAAACGGCAACGAACTTAAAGACTTCTTTGTAGAATATGCCGATAAGGTTGATGAAAACTCAGAAATCAAGGTAGAATTAACCGACAAGGGTTATTACGCTGCAACCGAATACATCGGCATAGGCGGTAAGATTATAATTCCTGCAATAATAGATAAAGCAGCAGACGGAACCTTAAATGCACCTGTATATGCAGTTTCCACCAGTATGTTCCAAAGTGAAAAATTCACCAAACCAAACATTGTTAGGGTGCTTAAGTTAGAAATTTCTGAGGGAATTTCACTGGTTGAAGCCAAAGCATTTAAAGATGCCGTTAACTTAACCGAGGTTAAGTTCCCGTCATCGCTTAAAGAAATTGGAAACCAAGCCTTCCAAAAATCAGGAATCAAAGGAATTGTAGAAATTCCTAAAAATGTGCATACAATTGGTGCCAATGCTTTTGCTTACTGTAATGGTATTACCGATGTTTACATTTATAATCCAAAGGCTACAATAAATGGTAGTGCAATACCCAGAGCTGCGGTTATTCACGGTGTTAAGGGCTCAACTGCTGAAGAATATGCAACAAAGAATAAAATGACCTTTGTTGAAATTTCGGCACCTAATTTAGAAACAGCAGCTGATGTTTCGGATAACGGCAACTATTCATTTGTTGTTGAGGGCTCTAAAATTGTTGGCTACAACCGTACCGATGCCACTAAGCCATATAGCCGCAAGGTTGTAATACCGGCTAAAATTGGTGATGTAACTATTACCGAAATTTCGGAAAATATTTTTGATATCCCTGCCGAAAAGACCTCGGTTTATGCATTAGTTATAAGCGAAGGTATTAGCGTTATTGGTAAAAATGCTGCATATAACTGCATTACTCTAACCCATTTAGAGTTACCAAAATCTATAACCACTATTGGCGACAGTGCATTTGAAAAAACCGCACTAATAGGCGATATAGTGTTATCAGAAAATGTTAAATCTGTAGGCTCCAGAGCTTTCTTTGGTTGCAGAAACATTAATTCTATAACCGTTTTAAATAGAGATTGCGTTCTTAAATCGGGTTGCTTGCCACAAGGCAGCGATTGCACGATTATAGGTTACAAAAATTCTACAGCAGAAAAATATGCTAAATCTGCTAAATTGAATTTTGTTTGCCTTGACCCTGAAACCGAAGATGAAACCGACGAAGACGATACAAATAATAAGGGAGATTTAATTGACCCAGATGAAGATGATGACGATGGCGGCATTATTAGAGTTATAAGGCAGTCTGATTTAACCTTAGTTATTGTTATTGCAGCAGCAGTTCTCTTTATGGTTCTTATTTTAGGCGCAGCAGTCGTTCTTGTAGTTTTCTTAAAAAATAGGCAAGATTCAGACCTATAAAAACTAAAAAAGCCAAGGGTAAAAACCCTTGGCTTTTTATTTTTTTAAATTTTAAATTAATGTTCCAATTATAAAACTTAAAACAGCGCTTAAAATTGCTACCGTAACATCACGTATTGTGTGCACACCCAAAAGAACCCTGCAAACTGCTAAAATAACACCTAAAAACAAAATAATACTGCCAAGCACCGTGTTTACTAAAAAACTGCTAAGCGCTATTATAACAATGCAAAAGGTGTGGCGAGAAGGCATTGAGCAACCCTTTTTACAGCGGCATAACGGTGTTATGTTAAAACGTTCAAACGGGCGCGGAAAATTAATTGCTTTGCGCATTACCGACAAAATAATTAACGAAATAAGAGGAACTAAAACCATTTGTAGAATATTATTAAATTTAATTTTAAACAAAAAAATTAAAAGGGCGGGGTAAAACACGTAAATCAACAAGGTAACTGTTTTATTAAACAATAACACGGTTTTACTAAAATTTTTATGGTTTAACATAAATTTATTTAGTTTAACATAAAAAACTTCACCCATAAATTAGCCCCCTTTTTTAAGTTTATAGTAATATAATTTAAAAAATAAGTCAACAAAAAATGTGTTTTGCCTTGCAAATTATTGCTTTTTTGTTATAATTAAATTTTAGAATATGTTATTACGGAGTAAAAATGAAAGCAAAAGAATTTTTTAACGGAGTTAAAGACAGTATTCCCGTGGCTGTGGGTTATTTTTCGGTTAGCTTTGGTTTTGGTGTTGCTGCTGCAGGCATTGGTTTAACCTTTTTGCAGGCGGCTTTAATGTCGTTTACCAACGTTACAAGTGCAGGGCAGTTTGCAGCACTGTCGGTTATAGTTGCCATCGCACCACTTATTAATATGTTTTTAACCCAACTTGTAATAAACAGCCGCTACGCCCTTATGAGTTTGGCTTTAGGGCAACGCCTTGGCAGCAAATTTGGCATTGCCTCAAGGCTTATTATTGCTTTTTATAATACCGACGAAATTTTTGCCATTGCAATGCAAAGAGAAAAACCATTAACAAAATCTTATATGTTCGGCTTGGGGCCAATGCCTGTTTTAAGCTGGACTTTGGGCACGTTTTTGGGCGCGGTTGCGGGCTCGCTGTTGCCACCCAGCATAAGCTCGGCTTTAGGCGTGGCGCTTTACGGTATGTTTGTTGCAATAGTGGTGCCAAACGCTAAAAAAGACAAAACCATGCTCGTTGCCACGGCTATTTCGGCAATACTGAGCATCATATTCTTTTTTGCACCATATTTAAAAAATTTAACCGGCGGTATATCGGTAGTAATTGTTACGGTGGTTTCGGCCGCAGTTTGCGCAGCACTGTTCCCGGAGGAAGATTAATTATGAATATTTATATTTATATTGCCGTTATGGCCGTTACTACATATTTAATAAGAATGGTGCCGCTTGTATTACTTAAAAAAGATATTAAAAATAAGTATTTCAGAGCGTTTTTAAAATATATACCTGTTTGTTGCCTGACCGCCATGACAGTGCCTGCTATTTTTTATGCAACCAATAGCATTATTAGCGGTATAGCGGCATTTTTGGTAGCTGTGTTGCTGGCGCTTTTCAAACGCGATTTGGTAACGGTTGCCGCAGGCAGTTGTATTGCAGTTTTTATTACCGAGCAAATTTTAAGGTTATTTTAGGTGTAAAGTTAATGGAAAAATATGTTGAAATTGAGCGCAGCGTTATAAAAAAATACCGTAAAACTATTTGGAATAACTTTGTTGGTGCCGTTAAAGATTATAATTTAATTGAGCAGGGCGACAAAATTGCTGTTTGCATTTCGGGCGGCAAAGATTCAATGCTAATGGCCAAATGTATGCAGCAGTTGCAAAAATATTCAGCCGTACCGTTCGAACTTGAATTTATTGTTATGAACCCCGGTTATAATGCCGCCAACAGCGAACTTATAAACCACAACGCCAAACTTTTAAATATTCCCATAAAGGTTTTTGAAAGTGATATTTTTAATGTTGTAACAACGGTTGAGGGTTCGCCCTGTTATTTGTGCGCCAGAATGCGCCGCGGCCACCTTTATGCTAAGGCCAAAGAACTGGGCTGCAACAAAATAGCCCTTGGCCACCATTTTGATGATGCCATTGAAACCCTTTTAATGAGCATGATGTATGCCAGCGAAATTAAAACAATGCTGCCAAAACTGCGCAGCACTAATTTTGAGGGTATGCAATTAATCCGCCCGTTATATAAGGTTAAAGAGCGCGATATTATTGCCTGGAGCAAATATAACGACCTAAGGTTTTTGGCATGTGCCTGCAAATTCACCGAAAAAAGCGCCCATTATGAAGGGCTTTCTAAGCGCAAAGAGATTAAGGGGATAATTGAAAATCTGCGCCAATATAACCCACAGGCCGACGAAAACATTTTCAGAAGCATGCACAATGTTAATATTGGCAATGTTGTGGGCTTCCGTGAACGCGACGACGGCAAGGTGCATGAGTTTAACGAGATGTTTGAAAAGAATTTTAAAATAGAAATGTAAATTAAACCTTGACAAAACGAAATAAATATTATATTATTTAATATGTGCTTTAAAGCACTATAAATTTAATGCCGCTGTGGTGGAATAGGCAGACACAAGGGACTTAAAATCCCTCGGTAGCGATACCGTACCGGTTCAAGTCCGGTCAGCGGCACCAAAAATCCCGTTCACGCAAGTGAGCGGGATTTTTACTTATTACCTTTTCACTCTTCACTTTTCACTAAACAAAACTTTGCAAACGGGATTTTTGGAAAGTAAAAGGTAATAGTGAATAGTGAAGAAGTATTGTATCTCCACCGCCGATATGCTATAAAATAAGCCGTGAAATTCACGGCTTATTGTTGTATATTAGGATTATTTGTTCGGCACAAAATATAATCAATGCTAACATTATAAAAATCTGCTAGTCTAATTAGTGTATCCGTAGGTGGCACTCTTTCTTCATTCTCAAATTTGGAGAGTAAAGCTTGTTCAATGCCGGTTTTCATTTGTACGGCAATTTGTGTATATCCTTTGCTCTTTCGCAGTAATTTTAAATTATTTTTCATAAGCACATCTCCTTAATGACATTTTGTCATAATTTTTCTTGACTTATATGACAATTTGTCATATAATATTTTTAGTCATTTTTTGACAAATTATTTAAGGAGGTTTCACTATGAAATATTGTGAAAAATGTGGAAAAGAAATTATGGAAGAGGCAGTTATCTGCCCGAATTGTGGTTGTGAAGTCAAAAATGATAATAAACCGACCGCAATCGCTGTACCTAAAAGTGCAAAGAACGCAAAAGTGTTTGGAATATTAAGCATTCTTTTATTAGCACCATTTGGTATACCTGCTATTATTCTTGCCAATAAAAGCAAAGCAGAAACGGGAGGAGTTATGTGCAAGCAGGCTAAGACAGGTTTTATTTGCGGCATTATTGGTTTGTGCTGGTGGGGATTGTCCTTAATAATGCTTTTAGGCGGTATGTAATATGAAATTCTGTACATATTGCGGAAAGGAAATTGCTGACGAGGCGGTAATTTGTCTCAGTTGCGGTTGTAAAACTCAAAATGCAAATTCCTTTGTACCTCTTCAAGCAACTGCACCATCGCAACAAATACTTATAGAAGAAACCGAACCACAACTTGCTATATGGGCAAAGATATGTGGAATTGTCAGTTTTTTTATTGGATGGTTTGCATTAGGCATAACCGCAATAGTTTTAGCGTGTATGAGC
>JAFSIN010000042.1 GCA_017439765.1 Clostridia bacterium
CATCGCCAATTTTTCGCACGGCTTCGCTTGATTTTTCAATAATATTGTTTTTAACTAAATTATTAAGCACACTTAGAACATCGGCGCCAAATTTATTAACCAATTTGTTAATAGAAACGGCAATTCCTGTGTTAATTAAAAATTCAGCAACCTGTTTTTCAGCATCTGAAAGATTATTTAAATTAACATTTTTGCAGGCTGAATAAAAATCCACCATTTTTAAACTTATACCGGTGGGTAAAACAGCATTAACGGCATCAAAATAGGTGCAAAACAACCTTTCATGAAACCATAAGCAAAGCTTTAGCATTTCATCGTTAACAATTGGTTCTGCATCGTAAACCTGCGCAATGCTTTTAAGGTTTTCTGAGTTGCCGCTTGAAACCGACATAATTAAACCTTGCCTTAAGGTGTTGCCCCTGCCAAAAGGCACAACAACCCGACACCCAGGCTGACACAAATTTGAAAGCTTAGGCGGTACGGCATATGAATATAGTTTATCAAAACTATATGCGGTTTTTTCAAGCACTACCTGTGCAATTAGCTCGGTCGGCAACTTTTGCACCCCCGAAAATTAAATTTCGCTAGCTAATTTATTAATAGCAAGTGAAACTGTTTTTTCAATAAGAATTTCACCATCTGCATCGGCTTGTTTAGAAATTTCCCTAGCGCAGTCGGCAACCTTTAAAACTAACTCATAGCGGTTGTCGTATTTTTCAATAAGTTCACCTATTGCTGGATTCAACATTTTTTAACACCTCATTAATAATTTCTTTTTGCCTTTGTAAACGCAATCTTTCACTTTGTATAATTGAAATTACATTAGCAGTGGCATTTTCTATTAAATCGTTTACAACGATATAATCGTATTCATTGGCCCGTTTAATTTCATTTAAGGCCGAGTTTAATCTTTGGTTAATTACTTCTTCAGATTCGGTTCCCCTGCCGCAAAGCCTGTTTTTAAGCTCGGAAAACGATGGCGGCATTATAAAAATGCTAATGGCATCGGGCATTTTTTCCCTTATTTGTTTGGCACCATTCACATCAATTTCTAAAATAACATCGGTTCCGTTATTTAAGGCTTGTTCAACCGGAGCCTTTGGGGTACCGTAATAATTGCCAACAAAAACATTATATTCAAGCAGCAAATCATTATTAATCATATTTTCAAACTGCTCACGGGTAATAAAGTTGTATTTTTCGCCGGCTACCTCACCCTCACGCATTTGGCGTGTTATTGAAGAAATTGAAAGCATTACATTTTTATCTTTATTTAAAACCTGTTTTAAAACGGTATCTTTACCCGAACCCGACGGGCCTGATAAAATAAACAATTTACCTTTATTCATTGTCATTTTCCTCGGTTTCTTCGGGGTATTCATCGCTCATTCGGTTGCCAACCGTTTCGGATTGCAGGTAGGTTAAAATTATGTGGTCGCAGTCGGTAATAATTACGGCACGGGTGCGGCGCCCGTGTGTAGCATCAATTAAAGTTCCACGCTCTTTAGCGTCTTGAATAAGCCTTTTTATAGGGGCTGACTCGGGACTAACTATTGCTACAATTCTGGCGGCCGATACCATATTACCAAAACCAATGTTAATTAATTTCACAAAAATCACCCTATTCTATGTTTTGAACCTGTTCGCGTATCTTCTCAATTTCGGATTTAATATCTACAACACATTGTGCTATATTTAAATTTTGTGCCTTAGAACCAATCGTGTTGGTTTCGCGGTTCATTTCTTGCACAATAAAATCAAGCTTTTTGCCTACTTCGGCCGAATTGTTAAGCAAATCCGAGAGCTGCGCCATATGGCTTCTGAGCCTAACGGTTTCTTCGTCTATGGCAATTTTGTCGGCAAAAATGGCGGTTTCGGTAAGAATGCGTTGTTCATCGATGTTGGAGCTTTCTAATAATTCTTTAACCTTTTGCTCTAACCTTTCGCGGTAAGAAATAATGGTGTTTGGGGCTTCGGCCTCAATTAACTCCAGTTTATTTTTAATGGCTGAAACCCTGTTTAAAATATCATTTTTAAGGCGCTCGCCTTCTGTTTCACGCATTTTAATAAAAGCGCAAATTGCATCATCAGCAACATTTAAAACAGCGGAGCTTAAAAGCTCTTCGTCAATATCGGCGGTGGTTATCTTAAAAATATCGGGGTTTCTGGCAATGCTCATAACACTAATATCGTTGTTTAAGGAATATTCATTAGCCAAGCTGTTTATTGCATTTATGTAGGAGTTTGCAAAATCGTGGTTAATCTCAATTTGCGTTTGGTTTGTTTCGCTTAAATCTACCGTAACATACATTTCAATTTTGCCACGTGAAATTTTTTGGCGACAATAATTTTTAAGCTGTTCTTCCAAAAAGCCAAAAGCCCTTGGAACCCTAACATTAAACTCAAAATACCTGTGGTTAACCGCCTTCATTTCTACGGTAATGTTCATATTATCTATAGTTTTTTGTGAACGGCCGTAACCGGTCATACTTCTTATCAAATCAATTCACTCCCAAAGCAAATACTTTCCCATAATATTTCATAATATTTTACCAAATTTATGGTTATATTGTCAACCTTTAGGGGCATCTTGTAACTATTTTTTAACCTTTTTAAATTTGTTCTTGACAATATTCAATTTTTAATTTATAATAATCTGCGTTGCAAGTGCTGCTATGGCTCAGGTGGTAGAGCACGTCCTTGGTAAGGACGAGGTCACCGGTTCAAATCCGGTTAGCAGCTCCAAACAAAAATCCGTCCTCTAAACAGGGCGGATTTTTTGTGTATTTATATATAATTACTTTGTAATAATATTTATTATTGACAAAACACCCTATTTCGTGGGATAATATATGATAGTTAGGTGATATTATGAGAGTTATTACAGGTATATCCCGTGGAATAAAATTACAAACGCTTGAAGGCACCGATGTTAGACCCACTACCGATATGGTTAAAGAAGCAATCTTTAATACCATTCAGTTTGAGATAACAGGACAAACCTTTTTAGACCTTTTTGCCGGAAGCGGCCAAATAGGAATTGAAGCACTTTCACGCGGGGCTAAAAGCGCCACATTTGTAGATGCCAACCCCGATGCCGTTAAGGTTATTAAAAACAATTTGGAAAAAACAAGGCTTTCTAACAATGCCACGGTTTTCAGAAACGATTATTTTTCTTTTTTAGCAGCCACAAACGAAAAGTTTGATATTATTTTTTTAGACCCGCCTTATAGGCAAAATATTTTAGAAAAAGCCTTAAACACCGCCGTTAACTGTTTAAGCAGTAATGGATTTATAATTTGCGAACACCCTGTGGATATACCCTTGCCCGAGTTTGTTGGCAATTTAAAGGCCACCAAAACAACAAGGTATGGTAAAATTTGCATAACAATATACAGAAAGGAAAGTGAGTAACATTAAAACGGTTATTTGCCCCGGTAGTTACGACCCAATAACACTAGGCCATATTGATGTTATTAACAGAGCCTCTAAACTATTTGATAAAGTTATTGTGGTTGTTATGATTAATGACAAAAAACATTATAGCTTTTCTACCGAAGAGCGTGTTGATTTAATAAAGCAAAGTGTTGCGCACCTTAATAATGTTGAGGTAGATTATTTTGACGGCCTGTTGGCCGAATATGCAAAAATGCACAACGCTTACGCCATTGTAAAAGGTCTTAGGGCTATGTCGGATTTTGAATATGAATTTCAAATGGCACTTACCAACCGCAAACTTAACCCCGACATTGAAACCCTGTTTTTAACAACAAAATCAGAATATATGTATTTAAGCTCTAGCATGGTTAAACAAATTGCTAGCATGGGCGGTGATATCTCGGAATTTGTGCCGAGTATTATACATAAGCGCATTATTGAAAGATTAAGATAGAAAGGATGAATAAAATGAGCATTGAAGAATTACTTGAGCAATTTGACGAAGCTTTAGACGGAGGTATGAAAATGCCGGGCAAACGCGTTGTTGTTAACGCCGAAAACCTGCGCGCTGTTATTGACGATATTCGCCTTAACATTCCAAGCGAAATTAAGCAGGCCCGCGGAATAGTTGCCGACCGTTCCGACATTATTACCAACGCAAAGCGCGAAGCCGACAGCATTATTAGAGGCGCTGAAGAACGTGCAAAAGCCATGGTATCGCAAGAAGAAATTACAAAATTAGCCCAAGAAAAAGCAGCCGAAATTATTGCTTCTGCACAGGCCAAAAGCCGTGATATGCGCAAAGCAGCACAAGATTTTGTAGACGACATTATGAAGCGCGCTGATGAAGGCTTAACCGCTAATTTAGCCGAGGTTAGAAAAACCCGCGCCGCTTTAAAATCACAAATTCCAAGCCCCGCACCAAAAGCTGAATAAAACAAAAAACGAGGTTTTAAAACCTCGTTTTTTTATTTAAAATAATTTAAAACTGCCTCTGCTTTTTTAAGTCCTATTCCCTCAACCTTTATTAGTTCTTCAAGTGAAGCTGATTTAATGTTATTAATTGTTTTAAAATGCTTAATAAGGTTAATTGCATGAGTTTTGCCAATGCCTTCAATATTAGTAAGTTCCATTTGCAACATGGCGCCAGAGCGCCTTTGTTTGTGATAACCTATTGCAAAGCGGTGAACTTCATCTTGTATGGCGGTAACTAAAGAAAAGGCGCTTCGGTTAGATTTTATTGAAATTATGCCCCCTGAAGCTGCTATTGCATTGGTTTTATGCTTATTATCTTTAACCATACCGAATACTGGGATATTTAATCCAAATTTTTCAAGAACGGGTTTAATAGCAGAAAGTTGGCCTAAACCGCCATCTAACAAAATTAAATCGGGCAAAACCGAAAAAGCAGTGTCCTCACCTTTTTTATATTCGTTAAGCCGCCTTTCAATAACCTCGGCTAAAGAACGATAATCGTCCTGGCCAACAAACGAGTTGATTTTAAACTTACGGTAGGCCGATTTTAAAGGTCTTGCATCTTTAAACACCACCATGCCCGCTACATTTTCGCTGCCGGCAATATTAGAAATATCGTAAGCCTCAATATACCTTGGTGGGTTATTAATGCCTAAAATTGCAGCAAGTTCATTAAGGGCCGAGGTTTCTTTAATATTACGCTCAATTTTTTGGGCAAGGTGCTCGGCAGCGTTGGTAGCACACATTTTAACAAGCTTTAATTTATCGGCTTTTTGTGGGATTTCCACCGAAACCGAATGTCCGGATTTCTCGCTTAACCAATCTGTAATTACGGTGTCATCAAACTTAACATCTACCAAAATTAACCTTGGAATATCGGTGTTTTCTGCATAGTACCTTGGAATAAATTCATTATAAAACTGTGATTTCGAGGTAATGCCTTCGAAAAAATAGTGGTTTTCATCGCACAAGTGTCCGTTTTTAAACACAAACACCTCTACACACAAAGTTTCGCCAACCAAGGCAGCTGCAAAAACATCGTGCCGCTGTTTAATATTTGAAATTACCTTTTGTTTTTGATTAATTTTTAAAATTGATTCAATTCTATCCCTTAATTTTGCAGCATACTCAAAATTAAGTTGTTCGGCAGCCTTTTCCATTTTAATTTTTAGGTTTTCAATATTTTCTGAGCTACCGTTTTTTATAAAATCTATTGCAGAATTTACCGCCTCGTTATATTCATTAAAATCCACTTTATTTGCACACGGGGCTAAACACAATCCAATGTGGTAATTAAGACAAGGTTTTGAATATTTTTCAAAATTACGGGTGCAATTTGGTAGTTTAAACACCTTTAACGCCTGCTCTACCGTATTATTAACCACAAAAGCCGAATTATATGGCCCAATGCTAGTTCCCGTTTTTTCCAAAGATTTTTTAGCCGTAATTCTACGCCATTTTTCGTTGCTTATGTGAATATAATGATAACCTTTATCATCCTTTAATAAAATGTTGTATTTGGGTTGATATTGCTTTATAAGCGAGTTTTCCAAAGTTAATGCCTCAAACTCGGAATCGCACACAATATAATCAAAGTTACTAACATTAGACACCATTTTTTTAACCTTTGCAGTGTGTGCAGTATCGCTTCTAAAATATTGTGTAACCCTGTTTTTAAGCTTTTTGGCTTTGCCAACATAAATAATCTCGCCCACGGTGTTTTTCATAATATAAACCCCTGGCAACAACGGCAACTTATTGGCTTTATTTTTTAGTTTAATAATATTGTTTTCCATTTTTAACCTTTTATATTGATTTAATATTTTATTTGTTATAAAATAGGTGTTGGTGATTTTATGAAGAAAATTTGCTTAATTATACTTTGTTTTGCTTTATGCTTTTTATGCAGTTGTAACAAGCAAAACAACAATAATATTGATGATGGTAAACCCACCATTGTAATGCCCGATTATAATACACAGCTAACCGTAAATGGCTATAAAACGCCCGACAGCAATCAAAACAAAAACGAAGTTGTGCCTACACAAGAAACATATTATGCCAATAAATCCAGCAAAAAATTTCATAAATCGAGCTGCAGTTATGCTAAAAATATAAAAGAAGAAAATTTGTATATAACCAATAACCTAACCGAACTTATTGATGGTGGTTACCAAGCCTGCAAACAATGTAAACCTTAATAGTATAAAGTTGGGTCAACATATTTGCCATCAATATATATTCCAAAATGCAAATGCGGCCCCGTTGAGCGCCCTGTTGAACCCACCTTAGCAATTTCTTGCCCGGCCGAAACAAACTGCCCCTCGGTTACTAAAAGCTCACTGCAATGGGCATATATAGTTTTAAAGCCCGAAGAATGTTCAATAATAACACACTTACCATAGCCATTTTTTTTATCACTTGCTTGAATAACCGTTCCGCTATCGGCAGCATATATAGGTGTGCCAATTGGCGCCCCAATATCTAAACCTTTGTGGTTGTCGGGCTCGCCGGTAAACGGGTCAGCGCGGTCGCCGTAATCCGAAGTTACATAGCCCTCTACCGGAAAAATCAGACCTAAATTATTACCAAGCCCCGATTTAATTCCGCTACCAATTTCTATTTTTGCGGTTTTGGGGCTTTTTGTTATTGTTTCTGATACCGCTTTTTTAGAAACCAACTCGCCATTTTCAACAATAACTTCATATTGAACTTCTTTAGTACCGTTGGCGCCCTTTGAAATTACAACCTTTTGCCCTGCATATAAATCATTATTACGGGTGTATTGTGTAATATACGGCACCTTTTCGGACTCAGTTTGCAGGCTCGTTATAGTATAATTAACATTATTTTCAATAATTGAATAAATAGTTTCGTAAACATCTGTTTTAATAAGTTCTTCTTTTAATAAAAACTCTTTCACAACCTTAACTTCTTCTTTAAATGTTACCGAGTAACTGTCGGTATTAAGCGAAATATACTCACTAATAGAGCCTCGGTCTATTTTAAAATTTTCAATAACCTTATTTAACTGTTTTTCACTTTTAATGCTGCCAAAACGCTGGCCGTTAATATATAATGAATACCCCACCGTTAACGAATCGGTTACCGATACAATAATTTCTTCAAACTCTTCTTTATTTAAACAAGAAATTAAAAAATTAGAACTTTTAATATTTTCTACCTTAAATTTATTAATTTCTGCTTGAACTGTAGTGTTATTGGCAAATTTATTAGAAATTTCGCCAATTGCCGACATAACAGTTTCGGAATTTTTTGAATAACCCAACAACTGACCGTTAAAAGTTAAAGTATAATAATCAACCGTTAAATTTAACAGCAAAACAATTACAGCAATTATGGCAACAACTAACGAACCCCATATTATAGCAAACTTTTTGTTTAAAAGTTTAAAATATGAGAACAACTTGAAAAAATTATTTAATTTTGTTTTTAAAAAATTAAATATTCGCATTTTTACCTCTGAAAGTTTAATATATTAATTATAATATTTTTAAGGCAAAAAGTCAATTTTAGGGCATAAAAAAAGCAGCCAATTATGGCTGCTTTTTAAATTATAAAGATAAATCTTCTACCAATAAAGTGCGAACTTCGTTTTCTTTTACTTTAGGTGCATTGCGTTCTGCCAAAAATTTGGAAGCAACTTGTGGGAAGAGAGCATAGCTTAAAACATCTTCTTCACATTTTGCAAGGTCGCCTGCTTCGGCGGTGTATTTTTCAAGCTCGGGTTCTAACAAATCGGCGGGGCGACAGGTAATTACCTTGTCGTTACCAATTGCTTTTTTGCGAACTTTTTCGTTAACCTTGCCGGGCACCTGGCCATATTCTCCCCTAAGAACGCCTTTGGATTCTTTAGTAATCATTTTGTAGCGTTCGCCTGCCAAAACATTAAACACAGCTTGTGTGCCAACTATTTGGCTGGTAGGAGTTACAAGTGGTGGGTATCCAAAATCTTTACGAACATTTGGTATTTCGGCCAAAACATCGTAATATTTATCTTCAGCGTTGGCTTGCTTCAACTGTGAAATAAGGTTAGAAAGCATACCACCCGGAACTTGATATAACAAGGTTTTAATGTCAACATTTAAAACTTTGGGGTCAAGTGTACCTTCGGCCTTCATTTTATTAGCAACATCACGGAAGTGAGCAGCAACATCGCTTAATTTATTCAAATCAAGACCTGTGTCAAACTCGGTTCCTTGTAAGGTTGCAACTAAAGCCTCGGTAGAAGGTTGAGCTGTGCCGTTTGCAAATGGTGATAATGCAGTATCTACAATATCAACACCGGCTTGTACAGCCATTAAATAGGTCATATCGCCTGTGCCGGTTGTATTATGTGTATGCAAATGTATTGGAGCCTTAACCTTTTCTTTTAATTTTTTAACCAAAGAATAAGCGTCGTAAGGTAATAATAGGTTGGCCATGTCTTTAATACAAATAACATCGGCGCCCATTTTTTCAAGTTTAACGGCAAGGTTCACAAAGTAATCTTCATTATGAACAGGGCTTACAGTATAGCTAATTGCAGCTTCGCATATACCGCCGTATTTTTTACAGCTTTTCATGGCTTGTTCCATATTTCTGGTATCGTTAAGGGCATCAAAAATACGGATAACATCAATACCGTTTTCAATAGATTTTTTAACAAAAGCATCAACAACGTCATCGGCGTAATGCTTATAGCCTAAAAGGTTTTGGCCACGCAACAACATTTGAAGTTTTGTGTTGGGCATATGCTTTTTTAAGGTTCTGAGGCGTTCCCATGGGTCCTCATTTAAAAAGCGCATGCAAGCATCAAATGTTGCGCCGCCCCAACACTCAAGCGACCAATATCCCATTTTATCCAACTTTTCTAAAGCGGGAATCATATCTTCAATTTTCATTCGTGTAGCAGCTTGGGATTGGTGTGCATCACGTAAAATAGTATCGGTTATATATAGTTTTTTATTTTCCATTATAATTTACCTCGTATTATTGGAATAATGCAATAAGTGCGCCGGCTGCTATTGCAGAACCGATTACACCTGCTACATTTGGACCCATTGCATGCATTAGCAAGAAATTAGAAGGATTAGCCTTTTGTCCAACCGATTGCGAAACACGTGCAGCCATTGGCACTGCCGAAACACCGGCTGAACCAATAAGTGGGTTAATTTTATTTTTGGTAAACAGGTTCATAAATTTGGCTAATAACACACCGCCTGCGGTACCACAGCTAAACGCTATTATTCCCAAGAATATAATAAATAATGTTTGTGGGGTTAAAAATACCTTAGCAGTTGCAGTAGCTCCAACCGAAATTCCTAAGAATATTGTTACAATATTCATAAGTTCGTTTTGCGCTGTTTTGCATAAACGCTCGGCCACGCCTGATTCTTTCCAAAGGTTGCCAAGCATTAAGCAACCAACAAGCGATGTTGCCGAAGGAACCAATAAAGCCACAAAAATTGTTACGGCTATTGGGAAAATAATCTTTTCGGTTTTAGAAACCTCTCTTAAAGGTTTCATTACTATGTTGCGCTCTTTTTTGGTTGTTAAGAGCTTCATTATTGGGGGTTGAATTACCGGTACCAAAGCCATATAAGAATAAGCGGCAACGGCAATAGCCGGTAATAAATGTGGCGCTAACTTAGATGTAACGAAAATCGCTGTAGGGCCATCGGCACCGCCTATAATGCCAATTGAACCTGCTTCGCGGGCTGTAAAAGCCAAAACAATTGCGCCAACAAAGGTCAAAAAGATACCTACCTGTGCAGCCGCACCTAATAATAGCGATTTCGGATTGGAAATTAATGGGGCAAAATCGGTCATGGCGCCAATGCCAACAAATATTAAGCAAGGATAAACACAGGTTTTAACACCAATATATAAAATATCAAGCAAGCCACCATTGGCCATAATATAACCAAATGAATGGTAAAATTCACTGTTTTCATCCATAAAAGCATTCCACATTTCGCTGTGGTACATTTCGGCACCGGGTAGATTGGTTAATAACATACCAAAAGCAATACCAATAAGTAACAATGGCTCAAATTGTTTTTTAATTGCAAGGTACAAAAGTACCAAAGAAATTAAAATCATTACAACATTACGCCACATTCCGCCATCAATAAAATTAACAAAAATTTGGTAAAAACCCATCTGTTCGATGAATTTCATAATACTTTCAAACATTGTAATCCTTTCTCCTATAACTTAAGCAATTACACAAAGAACAGCACCGGTTTCTACCGAAGCACCGACATTAACATTAACCGAAGCGATTGTACCATCACATGGTGCCATAATTTCATTTTCCATTTTCATTGCTTCTAACACTAACAAAACATCGCCTTTTTTAACGGTGGCGCCGTTTTGAACGTTAATAGATAAAATTGTGCCGGGCATTGGGGAATTAACGGTTTGACCGCCCGAAACAGCAGCAGGAGCCGGAGCAGCAGCGGGTGCAGGTGCGGGTGCGGGTGCAGCAGCAGGAGCTGCAGGAACTTTAATATCAGATGCAGCAGCTTCTTCTATTTCAACTTGGTAGGCAGTGCCATTTACAATAACATTATATTTTTTCATAATAATACCTCTTTCTTAATTTAGATTCTTTTTAATGAATGAATTTTAATGGCCGAAACATCGGTTCCGAGCTCTTCTGCAATTGCAACCGAAACAGCCGCGATAATTTCTTGTCTGTTTTCAATAGTTGTGCTATTGTTAAGCACAACTGCAGTTGCCACGCTTGGCGTTACATTAGTTGGTTTATCATTTTCCGATTTATTAACCAGTTTGCACAATAAACTAACTATTTTGCAAAGTAAAACAATGCAAACAAGGCCTACAAACACAGTACCAATTCCTAAAGCCACAACAAATAATGCAGGGAAATCATAACCTGGTAAAATTTCAATTAATTTTTCGAACATAAAAGCACCCCCCTTTAAATTAACAGAGCTTTTCAACAAGCCCAAATCAATACTATTTTAATACAAATTCTAATATAAATCAATAGATTTTTTACAATTTGCTTTATTTTTAACATAATTAATAAAGCAGGGTTTCCCCTGCTTTATTATTACACAAAAAAATTATCTAATTCCATATTTTTCTATTATATAATCCATATCTTTATCGCCACGACCGGAAAGATTAATTAGAACCGAGCCTTTGCCTAATTCTTTGGCAAGTTTTATTCCGTAAGCCACAGCGTGTGAGCTTTCAATAGCCGGTATAATACCCTCTAACCTAGATAGTGTAAAGAAGGCATTTACAGCATCTTCATCGTTAACAACATCGTATTTAACGCGACCTAAATCGTGTAAGAATGCATGTTCAGGACCCGATGAAGGATAATCCAAACCACTTGCAACCGAATAAACAGGTGCAGGTTCGCCCTGTTCATCTTTTAACATAATGCTGTTAAAGCCGTGCATAATGCCCTCGCTGCCGAATTTAAGACTGGCGGCGTGGTCTCCCAACTTTGTGCCGCGACCCAAGGGTTCAACACCGTAAATATCAACAGGGTCATTTAAAAATCCTGCGAACATACCCATTGAGTTAGAACCACCACCTACACAAGCAACAACGGCATCAGGCAATTCGCCTGTCATGGAAATAAACTGTTCCCTGGCTTCAATACCAACCACACTTTGAAAATCGCGCACCATCATTGGAAACGGGTGTGGTCCTAAAACCGAGCCTATGCAATAAATACAATCTTTATATTCTTTAGAATATGCCTTAAATGCAGCGTCAACAGCCTCTTTAAGTGTGGCAAGACCCTCTTTAACCTCAATAACATTTGCGCCTAAAATTTTCATTCTGGCTACATTAGGAGCCTGCTTTTTAATATCTACCGAGCCCATATAAATATCGCACTCAAGGCCAAAATAAGCGGCTGCTGTTGCCAAAGCTACACCATGTTGACCGGCGCCGGTTTCGGCAATAACCTTCTTTTTGCCCATATATTTTGCCAACAAAGCCTCGCCCATACAATGATTAAGTTTGTGAGCGCCTGTATGGTTAAGGTCTTCCCTTTTTACATAAAGTTGAACATTACCAATGCTGTTAGAAAGCCTTTCAAGGTAAGAAATAGGTGTTGGTCTGCCTTGAAACTCACGTCTTATTTTTCGAAGCTCACCTATAAATTTGCTTGATTTACAAATTGTAAAATATGCTTCGGTAATTTCGGCCATAGCATTTTTAAGGTCTTCAGATATATAAGCCCCGCCGTATTTACCAAAATAACCGTTTTGGTCAGGGAAATTTTTAAAATATGTATTAAATTCTATTCCGTTATGTTGCATTTTAATTCTCCTAACAATTAAAATAAAATAAACCCAAGTACCATAAGGTACTTGGGACGATTATACTACCGCGGTGCCACCCAAATTAAAACAACAAGTGTTTTCGCTTTTACGCATACTATCATATGCGGCGTTAATGGTAACGGAAACGCAACCCCGTTGGAGCCTAC
>JAFSIN010000043.1 GCA_017439765.1 Clostridia bacterium
ATTGAAACTGGTGGAAAACAGTTCCGCGTTGAGCAAGGCGATGTAATTTATGTTGAAAAGCTTGGCTTAAACGCAGAAGAAGAGGTTATCTTCGATAAAGTTGTTGCTGTTAAAAAGACAACTTTAAAGGTTGGCAAACCCTATGTTAAAGATGCAGTTGTTAAAGGAACCGTTATTAAAAACGGCAAAGGCAAAAAGGTAACAGTATTTACCTATAAACCCAAAAAAGGCAGCGCTCGTAAAATGGGTCATAGACAACCATATACCAAAGTACAAATTAACGAAATCGTTTAATTATGACTACGGTAAAATTTTTAGTTAACGGTAGCGCGGTTTACGGTTTTACCGTTAGCGGCCACAGCACCAACAGTTGTGGCGACGAAAACGGCAGATTGGTGTGCTCGGCAGTGTCGTCGGCGGCTTATATGGCGGCCAACACTATAACCGAGGTTGTAAAGGCCAAAGCCGAGGTTCAAGTAAGTGAAGCTTATATGTCTTTGAAACTTGCAACCGAAAGCAAAGAGGCCCAGTTAATACTCAAGGGTTTTATGCTGCACATGCAACAATTAGCCGAACAATACAGCAATAACATTAAAGTTTATTCGGAGGTGTAATTCATGTTAAAAATTAACATTCAGTTATTTGCCCATAAAAAAGGTGTGGGTTCAACAAAGAACGGCCGCGACAGCGAATCTAAACGCCTTGGCGTTAAACGTGGCGATGGTCAATTTGTTTTAGCCGGCAACATTTTGGTTCGCCAAAGGGGTACACATATTCACCCGGGCAATAATGTAGGCAAAGGCTCAGATGATACTTTATTTGCTTTAATAGACGGTAAGGTTAAGTTCGAAAGACTCGGCCGCGACCGCAAGCAAGTAAGCATTTATGCCGAAAATTAGTAATTTAAACATTTAAGGCTCGGTTAAACCCGAGCCTTTTATTCTATAAAAATACCTGTTTTGCAGTATTTTTACGATGGGAGAAGTTCTATGTTTGTTGATGTAGCCAAAATACATCTTAAAGCGGGTAACGGCGGTAACGGTGCCGTTACATTCCATAGGGAAAAATATGTGGCAGCCGGCGGACCCGATGGTGGCGACGGCGGCCGCGGCGGTAATATTATATTCAAGGCCGACAAAAATTTATCCACTTTGGCCGATTTTCGTTACAAACGCAAATATTTAGCGCCCGATGGCGAAAAGGGCGGCGGTGGCAGGCGCACAGGCAAAAGTGCTAACGATTTAATAATTAATGTTCCGGTTGGCACCGTTATTAAAGACGCCGAAACTGGCCGAATTATTGCCGATATTTCGGATTCCGAGCCGGTTATTATTGCCAAGGGCGGTAACGGCGGTTGGGGAAACTGCCATTTTGCCTCTGCTACACGCCAAATTCCACGCTTTGCTAACGACGGCAAAAAAGGCGAGGAATTAGATGTTGTTTTAGAACTTAAATTGTTGGCCGATGTTGGATTAATTGGATTCCCAAATGTTGGCAAATCAACCTTGGTTTCGGTTGTAAGTGAAGCAAAACCTAAAATTGCTAACTACCATTTTACAACCCTGACCCCTGTGCTTGGCGTTGTGAATATGGGTGAAGGTTCTTCGTTTGTAATGGCCGATATTCCCGGCCTTATAGAAGGCGCCGGTGAGGGCATAGGCCTGGGCCACGAATTTTTACGCCATGTTGAGCGCTGCAGGTTGCTTATTCATGTTTTAGATGTTTCGGGCAGCGAGGGCCGCGACCCTATTGAAGATTTTGAAAAAATCAACAACGAACTTAAGGTGTTTAATGAAGAATTAGCTAAGCGCCCACAAATAGTTGTGGGTAATAAGTGTGATTTAACTACTGAACAAGAGGTAGAGAGAATATCGGCTTGGTTTAAAAATAACGGATACGCCTTTTTTCCGTTAATGGCAGCCATTGCCGAAGGCACAACCGAACTTATTAATTATGTGGCTGCCACACTTAATACCTTGCCACCTATAATTCGCTACGAGCCTGAGCCGTCAGAGGTTATTACCGAGTTTAAAGAGGAAAAATCCTTTACCATTAACGTGCGAGACGGTATTTTCTATGTGGATAATGCCGATTGGGTAGACGATGTTATGAATAAGGTTGACCCAGACGATTATGAATCGTTGCAGTATTTTGAAAGGGTTCTAAGGCAAAGCGGAATTATTAAAGCGCTTGAGCAAGCAGGGGTTAAACAGGGCGACACTGTAAGTATTTGCGGTGTTGAGTTCGATTTTGTAATTTAGTTGCCAAAGGGGATTTTTATGGAAGCGAATTTATTGAATCCACCCGTGCTTGCCTTTGTGGGAGATGCCGTTTATGGCCTTTGCGTGCGTGAAAAGTTGTCTAACGTGAACAGACGCTCGGGCGAACTTCATTCTATGTCGGTAAAGTTGGTTAATGCGGTTTCGCAAGCCAAGGCTTTTAAAATCATAGAACCCTGTTTAACC
>JAFSIN010000044.1 GCA_017439765.1 Clostridia bacterium
AAAATAATCAAGCAAAATATTATTTTAAAATTATGTTATTTGACAAAAATAATATTAAAATATATAATATTTACTATAATTTATTAAGGAGTTTTAAATGCGACTGTCTACACAAACCAATTTTTATGTTAAAAATTTTGGCTATTTAAACGGAATAAACCGGCTTAGCAAATTGGGTTACGATTGTTTAGACCTAACCCTTTGGCACTTAGGCAAAAGCCAAGATGACCCCCTGCTTAGCGATAATTTTGAAGAAATTGCCCAAAAAATTAAAGAAACGGCACAAAAAAACGGGGTTTCTTTTAACCAATGCCACGCCCCCTACGATTTTGCCGACCGCAGTTTTTTCACAAACCCAAAAGCTAAAGAAGATATGCTTTTCAGGCTAAAAAGGTCAATTGACATAGCAGGAATTATTGGGGCCGAAACAATTGTTGTACACCCGCTTCATGGCTCACGTTACCTTGATAAAACCCGTGAGCAAATCTTAGAGTTTAATGTTTCTTTTTATGGGGAACTTGTGCCGGCCGCTAAAAAAGCAGGTGTTAAAATAGCGGTTGAAAACATGTGGCGTTACAACCCCGAAAACCACCAAATCTTACCCGATACCTGCGCCGACCCACACGAATTTGCTTTATATATTGACACACTAAATAACACTTTTGGCAATTATTTTGTTGCCTGCTTAGATATTGGACATTGCATTTTAACAGGTTTTTCGCCCGAATATTGCATCACAGTTTTGGGGCGCCGCCTAAAAGCCACCCACTTTCACGATAACGATGCAGTAACCGACAGCCACACCCTGCCCTTTACACAAAAAATTAAATTTGAGCCCATTATGAAAACTTTAAAAAACATAAATTACCAAGGCGACCTTACCTTCGAGGCCGATAAATTTTTATCAGGATTTCCACTTGAATTTTGCGATAATGCTGCCGAATTTATGCAAAAAACCGGAAGATTTCTAATTAATTTATAAAAGCCGTTCTTTAAAAGAACGGCTTTTTTATATAATTACCTCGTTTTTACTGCTATTATTTTTTTCAATATCTAAAATATTATTAATGGTGGTTTCGGCAATATTATTAAGGGCTTCGGTAGTTAAAAAGGCCTGGTGCGAGGTTAAAATAACATTAGGCATTGTAATTAATCTTGCCAGCGTGTCATCATCAATAATATGCCCGGAAAAATCATTAAAAAACACACCCGCCTCTTCTTCATAAACATCTAAACAGGCGGCGCCTATTTTACGGGATTTTATTCCCTCTAATAAATCGTCGGCATTAATTAAAGCCCCACGCGAAGTATTTATTATAACAACGCCTTTTTTCATTTTTTCAATGCTTTTTTTATTAATGATATATTGAGTTTGGGGCGTTAGTGGGCAATGCAGCGATATAATGTCGCTCTTTTCGAACAGCGTGTTCAGGTCGGTATATTTTGCTTTTACATCTTTATTTTGTGCAATATCATATGCCAAAACATTCATTTTAAAACCATTGCAAATATCAATAAACTCTTTGCCGATTTTGCCTGTGCCAATAACACCAATGGTCTTGCCACACAAATCAAAACCCGTAAGCCCCGAAAGGCTAAAGTTAAAATCTTTTATTCTGATATATGCTTTATGAATTCTGCGCACACTTGTAAGCAACAAGGCCATGGTGTGCTCGGCAACGGCATTGGGCGAATATGCCGGTACCCGCACAACCTTAATTTTACCCTGTGCCGCCTTAATGTCCACATTATTATACCCTGCGCACCTAAGCGCAATTAACTGTACATTAAAACTTATTAATTTATCTATAACCTCTTTGTTAACAACATCGTTCACAAAAACGCATACTGCATTATAACCACGGGCAAGCTCGACTGTGTCGAGGCTAAGCTTTGTTTCAAAAAACTTAAAATCCAAACCACTTGTTTTAAATTTTTGAAACGATTCAACATCGTAATTTTTAGAATCAAAAAATGCTACCTTCATAATATTCCTCCTAAAATAGTATGCTCATTTTGGGATAAAAAAGCACCAAGTAAATTACTTGGCGCAAAAAATTATTTAAAAAACAAAGGCAACGGCTCTAAAAACACAATATCGGTGCGGTTTGCAGCATCGCCCTCGGCCAATACTGCGCAGGCTGCTGCCTCTATGCCGCCGGCGGCCGAAACTAACTCCCTTACCGCGTTTAATGATTCACCTGTGCTTATAACATCATCAACAATAAGCACGCGTTTGCCCTTAATGGAATCTACATCGGTCTCGCCTAAGTAAAGTTCTTGAATATGGTTTGTTGTAATAGACCTAACCTCTACCTTTAACGGCTTACCCATATATACCTTAACGCCTTTGCGGGCTACTATATATTTTTTGCCCGACTGGCGTGATATTTCATAAGCCAACGGGATACTTTTAGCCTCGGGCGTTAAAATAACATCGAACTCGGGCACCTTTTTTAATAGTTCGGCAGCCGAGGCAATAGTCAACTCTGTATCGCCAAACATTAAAAGCGCCGCAATATCTAATTTGTCGCTTACCGCAAAATAAGGCAATGTGCGGGTTAAACCTGCAATTTTTAAAATATAACCATTCATAAAAACACCCCTTTAATTATTAACCCGGAGGCCAAGCAAGGTTACGCCTTGCCAATAAATGAAAATGTATGTGGCCTACTGTTTGGCCGCCGTCAGCCCCACAATTATTTACAATTCTAAAGCCGTTTTCTAAATTTTCTTGCTTTGCTATTTTTGCTGCGGCTTCAAAAACCTTTGAAATAACCTGGCTATTGGTGCTATCAATTTCGGCAGCCGAAGAAATGTGTTGTTTAGGAATAATTATTGTATGGAACGGGGCCTGTGGGTCAATGTCTAAAAAAGCGTAAACTTCATTATCCTCGTAAACCTTGGTGCTTAGAATTTCGCCTCTGACTATTTTACAAAACAAACAATCTTGCATATTATTTCCCTGCTTTCTCGGTTAAAAATTCGGTTGCAAAGGCTAATGCTTCGGCTATTTTAGAGGCATCTTTACCGCCTGCCATAGCAAGTTCGGGGCGGCCGCCACCGTTACCGCCGCAAATTTTTGCAGCTGCCGAAACAAGCTCGCCTGCCTTAATGCCTTTTTTAATGGCATTGGCACCGCTTGCGGCGCAAAGGGTTATTTTTTCGCCCGAAACCGATGCCAATAATATAACGGCATTTTCATTTTCGGCCTTAACGGTTTCGCAAATAGAGCGAATTTCGTCGGGATTGGAATTGTCAAGCTTTGCAGTAATAAGCACAAAACCGCCAATTAACTGTTTATTATTAAGTATATCTGAAAGTTTTGCTAAGGCAATTTGAGATTCTAATTTTTCTATTTTCTTCTCACATTCCTTAAATTCTTCCATAAGTTGTTTGGCGCGATTATTCAAAATTAAAGGATTGCCTATTTTTAGGTGGGCGGCTGTTTCGTTAATTAAATTATCTTTATTATTAATAAGATTTAACACATTATAACCTGTTACGGCCTCTATTCTGCGCACACCTGCAGCAACACTGGATTCCGAAACAATGCGGAACAAGCCCAACTTGCCTGTGTTGTTAACGTGGGTGCCACCGCAAAGCTCAACGCTTTTATCGGCTATTTTAACAACCCTTACAACACTGCCGTATTTTTCGCCAAACAATGCCATAGCGCCCAATTTTTTGGCTTCTTCTATAGGCATTTCGGGGTTTTCTACCGTAATGCCGGCCAAACAAACATCGTTAACGGCCATTTCAACCTTGGCTAATTCTTCGGCTGAAAGGGCCGAAAAATGAGTGAAGTCGAACCTAACGGTGTTTTCATTTACCAACTGACCTGCCTGCTCTACGTGGTTGCCCAAAACATTACGCAGGGCTGCTTGTAAAAGGTGGGCAGCGGTATGGTTACGGCGAATGGCTTCGCGGCGAGCAACATCTATGTTGGCTCCTACCGTTTCGCCCACCGTTACGGTGCCGTTTAAAACACTGCAAAAATGCAAAATAACGCCATCGCCGTTTTTGGTGGTGTTAAGCACATTAACCTTAGCGTTTTGTGTGGTAATTACACCTGTATCGCCAACCTGACCACCGCTTTCGGCATAAAACGGGGTTTTATCTAAAACAACAATGGCCTTGCTGCCTTCACTTGCGGCCGAGGTTGTTTCGCCATCCACTAAAATGGCAACTATTTTGGCCTCAGCACTGTTTTCGGTGTAGCCAACAAAATCGGTAGCCGAAACTCCATCTAACGAAATTCCGTCACTCTTCCAACTTTCGCTATCGGCCGATTTTCTGCTTTCTCTTGCCATTTCGCGTTGCTTTGCCATAAGTTCATTAAATTTTTCTTCATCTAAGGTCATGTTATTTTCAAGCAAAATATCTTTGGTTAAATCAAGCGGGAAGCCATAGGTATCGTAAAGCTTAAAGGCATCTTCGCCCGAAAGTTCGCCACCGCTTTTTGTTAGTTTTGCAAGAATATTAAGACCTTGGTCAATAGTTTTGGCAAAGGCAGCTTCTTCAAACGAAATTACCTTTTTAATAAGTTCTTGTTTTTCAATAAGTTCGGGGTAGCCCGATTTATTTTCATTAATAACGGTGTTAATGAGTTCACTTAAAAACGGCCTGTTTATGCCAATTAATTTACCATGGCGGCAGGCGCGGCGAATAAGCCTTCTTAACACATATCCCCTGCCTTCGTTAGAGGGGATAATGCCATCGCTAATCATAAAGGTAGCGGCACGTGCGTGGTCGGTAATTGCACGAATAGAAATATCAGTTTTGCTGTCACTGCCATAGCTTTTGCCAGAGATTTCGCAAACCTTGTTTAATATGTTTTTAACGGTATCTACCTCGAACATATTGTCGACACCCTGCATTATGCATGCAAGACGCTCAAGGCCCATACCGGTATCTATATTTTTGTTTTCAAGCTCGGTATAGGTGCCATCGCCCATATTATTAAATTGTGAAAATACATTGTTCCAAATTTCCATATACCTGTCGCAGTCGCAACCGGGTTTACAGTTTTCTGAACCGCAACCGTATTTTTCGCCACGGTCGAAATATATTTCACTGCAAGGACCGCAGGGGCCTGTGCCGTGCTCCCAAAAATTGTCGGCTTTGCCCAATTTTACAATGTGGGCTTCGGGCACGCCGATTTTATCGCGCCAAATTGCATAGGCTTCGTCGTCTTCTTCGTAAACCGACGGCCAGAGCCTATCGGCCGGGATTTCGAGTGTTTTATTTAAAAATTCCCAAGCCCATTCAATAGCCTGTTCTTTAAAATAATCGCCAAACGAGAAGTTGCCAAGCATTTCAAAATATGTGCCGTGGCGTGCAGTGTGGCCAACACGTTCTAGGTCGGGGGTGCGTATGCATTTTTGGCAGGTTGTAACCCTTTTAGACGGCGGTGTTACCTCGCCCGTGAAATATTTTTTCATGGGTGCCATACCCGAGTTTATCAGCAATAAAGATTTATCATTATTAGGAACAAGCGAAAAGCTACCCAGCCTTAAATGACCTTTAGATTCAAAAAAAGCTAAATATTTTTCCCTTAATTCATTAAGTGAAGTCCATTTCATTTTAATCACCCTTTAAACTAGTTTAACATACAGAATAATTATATAACTAAACCCTTTATTTGTCAATAAATGCAACAAAAAAGAGAGGTTTAAAACCTCTCTTTAAATTTGTTTATTCGTACTCTACAACGCTTGCCCATTTAATAAGCAATTCCTTTTCTTCGGGTTTGCCTTTAACCGACTGCGAAGCCGCAACAATTGGCAACCATTTTTGAATGTACTGCTTGGCAGTATCACTTTTTAAGCAAAACAGTTTTAAATATTTTTCGGCCAATTCGGTTTTGCCCTGCAGGTTAAATAACAAATATGTCCTGGCAACATCGGCCGAGGCATTACCCTGAGTGGCATGTGCCCAGTCTATGATATAAGGGGTGCCGTCTTTTGTGATAATAATATTAGACATATTAAAATCTCCGTGGCAAACCTTAACATGCTTTGGCATACCTTCCAAGCGGGTTTGAAGTTCATAGCGGGTTGTGGCATCCAGCGAGGTTTCGTTAATTTTGCGGTGCATTTTATCTTTAAGTTTATTAAGCAATGCCGAACGCTTTTCGTGAACCGTCATTTGCAAATTAACAAACAACTCTAAATACTCATCCTCTTTTTCGGGATTGGTTGCCATTAATTCTTCAAGGGTTGTGCCCTCAATATATTCGAACACAATAGCCCATTTGCCATCAATTTGCTCAACATCTAAAAGTTTTGGAACAGGAAGGCCTGTTTCTTCTATTCTTGCTTGGTTTAAGGCTTCGTTTAAAACGTCAGATTTAGAATAATCTTCATTAAATAACTTAATAATTTTATCACCATCACGGTAAATGGTTTTTTCGGGGCGAACTGCAATAATTTTTTCTAATTTCATAAAAAGTTCCTCCTTATTTACCGTAGTAAGCATTTAAATACATTTGTTTGATCTCGCTGATTAACGGGTACCTTGGGTTAGCGCCTGTGCATTGGTCGTCAAAAGCCTGCTCGGCCATTTCATCTAACCTTGCTAAGAAATCGGCCTCGTCGGCAACATAATCTTTAATTGCCGATTTAATGCCAACCTTGGCCTTTAGGTCGTTAATAAGTTTAATTAAGCCCTCTAATTTTTCTTCATTAGTTTTGCCTTTAACGCCTAAATGTTCGGCAATTTCGGCATAACGGGCAAGTGTGTGAGGATGGTCATATTGTGAGAAGGTTCCCATTTTTGTTGGCACTTCGCTGGCATTAAAGCGAATAACCTCGTTTATCATAAGTGCATTGGCTACACCATGCGGCAGGTGGAAAAAGGCACCTAATTTATGAGCCATAGAATGACAAACACCTAAAAATGCATTGGCAAATGCCATGCCTGCCATTGTTGCGGCGTTGGCCATTTTTTCACGGGCTATAACATCGGTTTCGCCGTTTTCGTAGGCTCTTGGTAAATATTCAAAAATAGTTTTTAAGGCCTTTAGGGCTAAACCATCGGTATAATCGGTTGCTAACATAGAAGCATAGGCCTCTATTGCGTGTGTTACGGCATCTATTCCCGAGGCGGCAGTCAGGCCCTTTGGAGCCGACATATGAAAATCGGTATCAATAACGGCCATATTTGGAAGCAACTCGTAATCGGCAAGGGGGTATTTAATGCCTGTTTCTTCATCGGTAATAACGGCAAACGGTGTAACCTCACTTCCGGTACCGGCTGATGTGGGAATAGCAATAAAATATGCCTTCTCGCCCATTTTCGGGAATGTGTAAACACGCTTGCGAATATCTATAAAGCGCATTGCCATATCCATAAAATCGGCTTCGGGATGCTCATACATAACCCACATAATTTTAGCGGCGTCCATAGCCGAGCCACCGCCCAAAGCAATAATTGTGTCGGGAGCAAAGGCAGCCATTTGTTTAGCACCGTCTTTTGCATTTTTAAGGGTTGGGTCGGGCTGAACATCAAAAAATGTGGTGTGTGCAATTCCCATTTCGTCTAATTTATCGGTAATGGGTTTGGTGTAACCGTTTTGATAAAGGAAGGTATCGGTTACAATGAACGCGCGTTTTTTACCCATAACATTTTTAAGTTCTTCTAACGCAACGGGCAAACAGCCTTTTTTAATATAAACCTTTTGGGGTGCCCTAAACCAAAGCATATTTTCCCTTCTTTCTGCCACAGTTTTAATGTTTAAAAGGTGTTTTACACCAACGTTATCGCTTACCGAGTTTCCACCCCAGGAACCACAACCAAGGGTTAACGACGGCGCTAATTTAAAGTTGTATAAATCGCCTATTCCACCGTGTGAAGAAGGTGTGTTAACAAGTATGCGGCAGGTTTTCATACGGGCGGCAAACTCATTTAATTTTTCGGTTTCGGTTAATTCGTTAAGGTATACAGAAGAGGTATGACCATAACCGCCATCGGCTACAAGGCGCTCGGCTTTACAGAGGGCATCGTTAAAATCTTTTGCTTTATACATTGCAAGCACGGGCGATAATTTTTCGTGTGCAAATTCTTCTGAAAGTTCAACGCTTTCAACTTCGCCTATAAGAATTTTGGTGTTTTGGGGCACATCAACACCGGCCAAACTTGCAATGGTGTGGGCCTTTTGGCCAACAATTTTAGCGTTTAAAGCGCCGTTTATAATAATGGTTTTTCTAACCTTTTCGGTTTCTTCATTATTTAAAAAGTAGCAACCGCGGTCGGCAAATTCTTTTTTAACTTTATCATAAATTCCATCTATAACAATTACCGATTGTTCAGAGGCGCAAATCATACCGTTATCAAACGTTTTAGAATGAATTATTGAGTTTACTGCCAAAAGAATATTGGCGGTATCATCAATAATTGCGGGTGTGTTACCTGCGCCAACACCTAAAGCAGGCTTTCCGCTTGAATATGCGGCTTTAACCATTCCCGGTCCGCCTGTTGCTAAAATAATATCAGATTCTTTCATTACGGTATTGGTCATTTCAAGGCTGGGCACATCAATCCAATTAATAATACCCTCGGGTGCGCCGGCCTTAACGGCGGCCTCTAAAACCAATTTTGCAGCCGCTATTGTGCTGCCCTTTGCACGTGGGTGTGGGCTGATTATAATACCGTTGCGGGTTTTAAGAGCCAACAAACACTTAAAAATTGCGGTAGAGGTTGGATTGGTTGTAGGAATAACTGCTGCAATTACACCAATTGGCTCGGCAATTTTTTTAATTCCATAAGCCTTGTCTTCCTCAATAACACCACAGGTTTTTGTGTTTTTATAAGCGTTGTATATATATTCCGAGGCGTAGTGGTTCTTAATAACCTTATCCTCTACAATACCCATTCCGGTTTCGGCAACAGCCATTTTTGCAAGCTCAATTCTTGCTTTGTTAGCGGCCGATGCCGCGGCTAAAAAAATTTTATCAACCTGCTCTTGCGAATAGGTTGCAAATATTTGTTGTGCTTTGCGCACTTCGGATATTGCACTCTCCAGCGCACTCACGCTGTCTACTATGCTGTAATTTTTTTCAACCATTAAAATGCCTCCCTAATATCTTTGTTAATATTTTAACACACTTTTAAGCACCTGTAAAGTCCTAACTTTATAAATCAGTTAATTGCACAATAACATTGTTAAAATTTTATCAATTTTTATTTGTTTTGTGCAAAATGCTCTAATAACTCTTTAATTCTATTAGTTCCGGCGCCATTCAGTGCCGAAGCGCAAATAATTTCAGTATTATTTAAAAAACCATTAAGTTCTGTTTTAATATCTTCTAATCTTTTTTGCGTTTCGGTTTTATTTAGTTTATCGCATTTTGTTAAAACTATACAGTACGGGATTTTATAATAACTTAAAAATTGCAGCATAGATATATCCTGCTGAGATGCTTTGTGGCGCATATCTATTAACTGAAACACCATTGGTATATTGCGGCCGCTTCTAAAATACTCTTCCATTAAGCCGGCCCATCGTTCCTTTTCGGCGTCATTAACCTTTGCATAGCCATAACCCGGTAAATCCACAATTCTAAGTTCGGGCAATTTGTAAAAATTAATGGTAACCGTTTTGCCAGGCTTTCCGCTAACCCTGGCAAGTGATTTTTTATTCAAAACCTTATTAATAAGAGAAGATTTTCCAACATTAGATTTACCCGAAAAACAAATTTCGGGTAAATCCGAGGTTGGCAACTGGGAAGCCAACCCAAAAGAATTTTCATATACAACACTATTCAAATTCATAATAACACCTACTGTTTAACTACCTGAGCAGAAGAAAAGGTTGTTTTAATTTTTTTAGGAGAATGCACTAACGCCGATTCTACAACCTCGTTTACATTTGTTACAGGTATAAATTTAATGTTATTTTTAACCTCTTTGTCAATATCGGCTATGTCGGAAACATTTTCTTGAGGTATAAATACCGTTTTAACACCACCACGGTAAGCGGCCATGCTTTTCTCCTTTAATCCGCCAATGGCCAATACCCTGCCACGAATTGTAACCTCACCCGTCATGGCAACATCACGCCTGATTGGTATGTTGGTTAGTGCCGAAACCAAAGCCGTTGTTATTGTAACACCGGCCGAAGGGCCGTCTTTAGGTACGGCAGCTTCGGTTGCGTGAATGTGAATATCTTTTTTGCTATGAAAATCGGGGTCGATTCCAAAATATTTGGCATTACACCTTACATATGTTACGGCCGCTTTAGCCGATTCACGCATTACTTCACCAAGTGAACCCGTAAGTTCCAACTTGCCTGTGCCTTCGGCCACGGCAACCTCAAGCTGCATTATTTCACCGCCAACGGCAGTCCAAGCAAGACCGTTCACAACGCCCACTTCATCGTTTTTAAGAATTTCTTCGGGTCTATAGCGGCGTTTTCCCAACATTTGCTCAACAAACAATTTGTTTGCCGTAATTTTTTTAGCCGAACCTTCTACAATTTGTTTGGCAGATTTACGGCAAATTGCCGCAATTTCTCGTTCTAACTTACGCACACCTGCCTCACGGGTGTAATAATCAATTAAGGCATAAATTCCGCTGTCGGTAAACTTGAACTCGTTTTTGGTAAGGCCGTGGCGTGTCATTTGTTTGGCAACCAAATGCTTTTTTGCAATACCAAATTTTTCTTGACGTGTGTAGCTTGAAAGTTCAATAATTTCCATTCTGTCAAGCAGCGGTGCAGGTATTGTTTCGGTAGTGTTTGCCGTTGTTATAAACACAACCTTGCTTAAATCGTACGGAATATCTATATAATGGTCGGTAAAGGTTGAGTTTTGCTCGGGGTCTAAAACCTCTAACATGGCAGAGGCCGGGTCGCCTTTATAATCGCTGCCAAGTTTATCAATTTCGTCCAATAAAATTAACGGGTTACCACAACCGGCCGTTTTTAAAGCGTTAATTATTTTGCCCGGCATTGCCGCAACATAGGTGCGCCTGTGGCCCCTAATTTCAGATTCGTCGTGCACACCGCCCAAAGAAACCCTGGCAAAACGTCTGCCCATACATTCGGCTATAGTTTTGCCAATAGAGGTTTTACCCACACCGGGCGGCCCCACCAAACAAATGATTTGTCCCTTTATTTCGGGCGATAACAGGTAAACCGAAAGCATTTCTAAAATTCTTTGTTTAACCTTATCCATGCCAAAAAAATCACGGTCTAATATTTTTTGGGCTGTTTTAATATCTATTTTTGTGTTGGTAAAACTTTGCCAAGGCAGCTCTATGCAGGTGTCTAAATATCCCCTTATAACACCTCCATCGTGTGAGCCTTGCGGTAATTTTATAAGTTTGTTAAGCTCTTTGGTTAGTTTTTCTTTAACCTGAGCGGTGGTGTTCAAAGAATTAATTTTGCCTAAATATTCGGTAAACTCATCTTCCGACGAATCATCGCCATAAAGTTCCGAATTTATGGCCTTTATTTGTTCACGCAAATAATATTCTCGGTTATTGTCGTCAATTTGTTCCTTAACCTTTTCGCCTAATTCACGGTCAAGTTCTAAAATATGGCGTTCTTTATCGAGCAGCTCAATTAACAAGGTTGCCCTGTTTTCACTTGACAGTTCTTCAATAAGCGGAATCTTTTCTATATAAGGCATATGTAAATTAAAGGCTATATAATCACATATTTCGCCTAATTCTTCGGCCTTGCTTTCGGCAACGGTTCTAACAATATCGGGCGCTAATTTTGGCAAAAGCGATGCATAAAGACCGAACTCTTGCTTTAAACGGCGCAATAATGTTTCTTTATAAAGTGGATTTTCAAAATTTTCTTCGGGTGGGCATTCTTTGGTTTTTAAAATAAGAACATCGGCGTTATTATTTAAATTTTCGCCCTCAAAAAAAGCCCTGTATTTGTTTTGCACAACCACCCTAACGGTGCCGTCGGGCATTTTTAACATTTGGTTAATGCCTGCAACACAGCCCACTGTTGCCATTTCTTTAAGCGGCGGATATTCCTCTGACATATTAAGTTGGGTTACTAAAAACACTTCTCGCCCTTTATCTAATGCGTGTTTTAAAGCCTCGAGCGATGCCTTTCGGCCAATATCTAACCCTGTGGTTGTGCCCGGGAAAGGAACAATACCCCTTAAAACTATTGTGGGTAAAACCTTTTCCCTTAGCATAGTGTTCGACATAATTTTCCTCCGGAATTAATTGTTTTTAAACTGCAAATTATAAAGCTTAGCATATTCCCCACCCAAATTTAAAAGTTCGGTGTGGGTGCCGCGCTCGGTAATTTCGCCGTTTGAAATCACGGCAATTTCATCGGCATTTTTTATTGTTGAAAGCCTGTGGGCAACCACTATTGTGGTGCGGCCGCTGCAAAGTTCTTCCAGTGCCGACTGAATTAAAATTTCGGTTGTGTTATCCAGCGCACTGGTGGCTTCATCCAGAATAAGTATAGGTGGGTTTTTAAGGAACACCCTTGCTATACTTAAGCGTTGCTTTTGCCCGCCCGAAAGTTTAACGCCACGCTCACCAATTTGGGTATCGTATTTTTCGGGCAAGGTCATAATATAATCGTGTATATTGGCGTTTTTGGCAGCCAATATAACATCTTGCTCGGTAGCGTCGGGACGGCCATATAAAATATTATCTTTAATGCTTGCATTAAACAAATAAATATCTTGCTGAACAATGCCAATGCTTTTTCTAAGGCTTTCTAAGGTTATATCTTTTATATTTGTGCCGTCAATTAAAATTTCGCCCTCTTGCACATTGTAAAACCTGGGTAGCAAATGGCAAAACGTTGTTTTGCCGCCACCGCTGGGGCCAACTAATGCAAATTTTTTGCCTGCATTAATTTTAAGGTTTATATTTCTTAAAACATCGGCCTCATTGTCGTACCTAGAAGTTACATTTTTAAACTCAATGTTACCAATAATATTGGTTTTAGGTTTAGCGTCGGGTTCGTCTTGTTCGGGTTTTTCGTCCATAATTTCTATAAAGCGTTCAAAACCTGTAACACCTTCTTGATATTGCTCCATAAAATTAATAAGTGTGGTTACAGGGTTTAAAAACACACCCACCGAAACTATAAAGGCCGAATAATCAGCCATATTTATGCTGCCGTTATATAAAAACAAGCCGCCAAAAATAAGCACTATAACATTAAAAACATCGGTTATAAATGAGGTAAACGAATGGAACCTTCCCATTAAATTAAAGGCTTCACGCCTAGCCGAAACAAAATATTCGTTTCCCTTTTCAAACTTTAATTCCTCGGTTTTTTTGTTGGTAAATGCCTTTGTAACCCTAATTCCGCTAATACTGCTTTCAAGCGCTGCGTTAATTTCGGCCAGTGAGAGTCTGCTTTTTTTAAAGGCAGTTTTCATTTTAAGCCTTAACTTTGCCGCAGCAAAGGTCATAACAGGCACACATAAAAACACAATTAACGAAAGTTTAAGGTTGATTGATGATAAATAAATAAAAGAAACAATTATGGAAATTGAAGAAATTATAACGTTTTCGGGGCCGTGGTGGGCAAGTTCACTTATATTCATTAAATCACTTGTCATGCGCGACATAATTTTGCCGGTTTCGTTATCATCGTAAAATTTGTAAGGCAATTTTTGCAGGTGATTAAACATATCACTACGCATTTGAGCCTGCATTTTAACGCCCATCATATGCCCTTGGTACTGAATAAAATACATAAGCAACATGCGCACAAAATAAAGGCTGAGCAACAACACACCCGCCGCTATTATTAAATAATATTTGCGGCCCGGTATTAAATTGTTAAGCATTGTTCGGGTTATTATTGGGTAAACAATGCCAATAACCGATATTGAAAAAGATGCCAACATATCAAGCGCAAATATTTTTTTATGTGGCTTATAATACTTTAAAAATCTTTTTAGCATTTTATACTCCTAAGGTGTTTAGCTTAAGGTCCAATTAACTGTATCCACTAAATTAACGGCTATTAATTGGTTTTCTTCAAAAAAGAAATCTATGCGGTGGTTTTCAACAGTATAGGTTAAGGCCTTGCAATTTTCTATAACATAAGGCAAAAAATAAACCTCGCTGTTTGTAACATTTTTTTCTGTAAAATTAATGGCCGGGAATGAGTTTTTAACATCTTCCATTGTTACATAAGAATTCATTGAAAACCCAAAAGCAGTGCCGTTAAAAACTATTGAAGATATTCCGTTTTGCTCTTTAGCGGTTTCAAAATAAAAACTTGTGTTGCCTGCTAAAAAATAGGTGCTTTTATTTTCACTTATCACATAAAAGCCGGTTTCGCCAATAGCGTTTTCATCGTAATTATAGGCTGCTTTAACACTTGCGGTGGGTGTACCCAAGGCAATGTCGCACTCGGGTATTTTACCGGCCTTTAAACATTCTGTTAGGTCATATTTTCCACTACCGCTTGCAGTGCCGCCGTTGCCAGTGCAACCACAAACGCAAAACACAAACAAGAAAACAAGTAATACTGCTGCGAGTTTTTTCATTATTTTATACCTCCGCCATGTTTTATCAACAATTCGTTTCTTTGTGCCCAAAGCCCTTCAGATAAATCTACATAATAGGTGTGTGGCTTTTCAAAACGCTTAACCTCTTCCCAAAGGGTTTCAACCTGACTCTCACGGTAAGCAGAAATTTCTTTAACACTGGGGGACTCATAAATCTGTTTTCCGTTTTCAAACAGTTTAACCTGTAATTTTTTAGCAACAAAATTTTCCACTGTTTTGCGTTTCCAGGTGTGTATTGGGTCAAAAATTTCGTATGGTTTTGTATCGTCTATTTTTTCGTCATTAAGGGTAATAACATCGGCAATAGCTTTGCCGGTTTCTTTATCAAACAATCTCCACGGAATTTTCACGCCCGGCAATGTTATTTTTGCGGTGTTTTCGCTTATTTTAATGCGGGGTGTAACAACACCGTCTTTTTCCACGGCTGCCAACTTATATACCCCACCAAAAACCGATTCCGGTGCAGCGGTAATAAGTCTTTCGCCAACACCAAAAGAATCAACCTTAGCACCCTGCATTATCATATCCCTGATTAAATATTCATCCAACGAGTTAGATACGCAAATTTTACAATCGGGGTAGCCGGCATCGTCCAACATTTTTCTAACCTTTTTGGTTAAATAGGTAATATCACCACTGTCAATTCTAACACCAATGGGGCGTTTACCCAACGGTTTTAAAACCTCATCAAACACCTTTATAGCATTTGGTACACCCGATTTTAAAACATTATATGTGTCAACTAATAAAAGGCAGGTGTTAGGGTAACGCTCGGCATAGGTTTTAAAGGCAAGATATTCATCTTCAAAAAGTTGCACCCAACTGTGTGCCATTGTGCCCGAGGCGGCAACGCCGAAATCTTTGGCCGATTTAACACAAGATGTGCCAACACAACCGCCAATAACGGCAGCCCTTGCACCGTAAACGGCAGCGTCGTAACTGTGGGCGCGGCGGGCGCCAAATTCCATAACGGCTCTGCCTTGTGCAGCGGTGGCAATACGGTTGGCCTTGGTGGCAATTAATGACTGATGGTTAATGGTTAAAAGCACCATTGTTTCTACCAAAAACGCCTGTATTGCAGGGCCCTTAACCGTTACTATTGGCTCACCCGGGAAAATAGGTGTGCCCTCGGGTATAGCCCAAACATCGCAGGTGAATTTAAAATCACTTAAATACTCTATAAACTCTTCGCAAAACAAATTAAGCGAGCGTAAATATTCAATATCTTCATTATCAAAATGCAGATTATTAAAATATTCCATTAACTGCTCAATTCCGGCCATAATGGCAAAACCGCCGTTATCAGGCACCTTTCTGAAAAACATATCAAAATAGGTAATGGTGTCCTTCATATCGCTGTTTAAAATGCCATTGGCCATGGTCATTTCGTAAAGGTCCATTATCATGGTCAAATCTTTAATATCTTTTTTCATTTTATACACTTCCATATATAGATAATATTATATATATAATAAATTAAAAAACCATAAAGTCAATATAAAAGGGAGGCTTAAGCCTCCCTTTTTAAAATTTAAAATATTAATACATTCCGCCCATACCGGCGCTTGCTGCGGCTGCGGCAGCTGCCGAGGTATCCTCGGGTTTATCGGCCACCAAACTTTCGGTTGTTAGCACCATAGCGGCTACGCTCGAAGCATTTTCAAGTGCCGAGCGAGTAACTTTTGTTGGGTCAACAATGCCGGCCGACAGCATATCGGTATAAACTTCGTTATAGGCATCGAATCCGTAATTAATTTTGCCCGAAGAAATAATTTTTTCCACAATTACGCTGCCTTCGAGCCCTGCATTAAGCGCAATTTGGCGAATTGGCGATTCAAGCGCCTTAAGCACAATGTTAACGCCTGTTTTGGCATCGCCTTCGGTTTTATTTAAGAGTTCGGCAACGGCAGGAATAGCATTAATTAAAGCCACACCGCCACCTGCAACAATACCCTCTTCAACGGCGGCTTTGGTGGCTGCCAAGGCATCTTCTATACGTAATTTTTTATCCTTCATTTCTATTTCAGTTGCCGCACCAACACGAAGCACTGCAACTCCGCCCGCCAATTTGGCAAGTCTTTCTTGCAGTTTTTCACGGTCGAAATCGGATGTAGTAGTTTCTATTTGTGCCTTAATTTGATTAACGCGAGCCTTAATTTCATCGGCATTGCCGGCACCATCAACAATAATGGTGTTTTCTTTGCCAACCTTAACCTGCCTTGCACGGCCCAATTGGTCTAAAGTTGTGTCTTTAAGTTCTAAGCCTAATTCCTCGGTAATAACCTCGCCACCGGTTAAAATTGCAATATCGCGCAGCATTTCTTTTCTGCGGTCGCCAAAGCCCGGTGCCTTAACAGCAACACAGGTAAAGGTGCCCCTTAATTTGTTTAATACTAAGGTCGATAAAGCCTCGTTTTCAATATCTTCGGCAATAATGAATAACTTTTTACCGGTTTGAACAATTTGCTCAAGCAGTGGTAAAAGTTCTTGAATATTGGTAATTTTTTTGTCGGTAATTAAAATTAGCGGGTCATCTAACACGGCTTCCATTTTGTCGGTATCGGTTACAAGGTAAGGCGATAAATATCCGCGGTCAAACTGCATACCCTCTACAACCTCGGTATAGGTTTCGGCGGTTTTAGATTCTTCAACGGTAATAACCCCATCGGCGCTAACCTTAGCCATGGCCTCGGCTATTAATTTGCCAATAAATTCATCGCCGGCCGAAACTGTTGCAACACGGGCAATATCTTCGTTACCGCTAATTTTTTGCGAATTTTTAATAACGGTGTCAATAGCTGTGTCTACAGCCATTTTAATACCCTTTTTAATAATCATTGGGTTGGCGCCTGCAGCCACATTTTTCATACCTTCGTTTATCAAGGCTTGTGCCAAAACAGTAGCGGTTGTTGTGCCATCGCCTGCGGCATCGTTAGTTTTAACCGACACCTCTTTAACAAGCTGTGCACCCATATTTTCAAACGCATCTTCAAGTTCAATTTCTTTAGCAATGGTTACACCATCGTTAGTAATAAGTGGTGAGCCAAACTTTTTGTCTAGCACCACATTCCTGCCTTTAGGGCCTAAAGTAACCTTAACGGCATCGGCCAATTTGTCTACACCGGCCTGCAATGCCTTGCGAGCTTCCTCGCCAAAAATTATATTTTTAGCCATAAAATTCACTCCTATAAATTATTCAACAATAGCCAAAATATCGGACTGGCGCACAATGCTGTACTCAACGCCGTCCACCTTAATTTCGTTGCCGGCATATTTAGATATAATTACACGGTCGCCAACCTTAACAGTCATTTTGACCTCGTTACCGTCTACAATACCGCCAGGACCCACTGCCACAACCTCGGCTATTTGAGATTTTTCTTGAGCCGCTGCGGCCAATATAATTCCGCCCTTTGTGGTCTCTGTTGCTTCGGCCGCTTTGGTTACCACGCGGTCGGCTAAGGGTTTAATAACCATTTAAAAAGCCTCCTAAAAGTTAATATTTCACAAATTAGCACTCTGCTTTTTAGAGTGCTAATTATATTGTACTCGTTTTTTTGGAAAAATCAAGCAATTTACCAAAAATTATTATTTTGTTAATATTTTTGCTGCTATTTTTTCGGGCAATATAAACTTTAATGCCTTTTTAGCTATTTGAAATTCAACCTTGTTTCTATGTATAAGCTCTCCGTCTAAATTAACGGGCATTGGGTTTTCCGATTCAATTTCCATATTAGTGCATCGGCCCATGCTGCAGCAATCAATGCCTTCATGTTGGCCGTTTTCATAAACCTTTACAAGCGGCGGAATTTTTAGTTTTGATATTTTATCAATAATGGTAAAATCCAAAATATTATCCATTGGGTTAGCGTGTGGGGCGCTTTTAAAGCCACCACCATATATCGGACCATTGGCACAAACTGCAAACAAACAATCTTTTTCGCCAAACGGCTTGCCGTCTATTTTAATTTTAAGCCTTACCCCAATTTTACCTAAAAATGTTTTAACAAGCGCTAATTTATAGGCAGTGTTACCGCTAATGCCGGGAATCCTTTTAAAAAGTCGCATTCGGTCGGCCACAATAGCATCCATTCCCACCGAGCAACTATTAATGCAGTAAAACTCATTAGCCTTTATTAAGTCAATATCTATAGTTTGGCCGTTTATTAAAGATGGCAAATCCAAAAAATGTTTTTTGCTGCCAAAATATTTTAAAAAGTCGTTAGCCGAACCACAAGGTATAATGCCGAATGATACATTGCTGTACCCTATTATACCATTTATAACCTCGAAGCATGTACCTTCGCCCCCACAAGCAAATATACGCAGTTCTTCACCGGTTAATGCTTCGGCTTTGGCAATTTCTTGGGCATGGCCTTGCTTTTCGGTAACAAAAACCTTGTAATTATTGCCACCGTTAAAATATTCATTAATTTTAGGAATAATTTCTTCGCCTTTGCCCTTACCGGCTACCGGGTTAATTATAAAAACATATCTCATTTTATTTTTCCTTAAAATACATAAATAGTTGGCATTTTATCATGCCGTTGTAAAGTTTACGGCGTTTGTCGGCCGTGCGGCCAAAAATTCTTTCGAATTCGTCGTGTGGGCTTATTACATAATATTTTTTGCCGCTTTCCTTTACAAACACCTTGCCCATTGTTTCATAAAGTCGTTCGGCCGATTGTATATCTAAAAGCCTTTCGCCATATGGCGGATTGGTTATTGTAAGTGTTCGGCCTTCAGGCAGGGTAAAATCTTTAATATCACGCACATGTGCCTTAATGTATTTTTCAACGCCAATTTTTTTTGCATTTGCAAGGGTCAGTTCCACACAGTTAGGGTCAATATCGAACCCGGTGGCTTCAAAGGCGATGTTTCGCCTAATGGCATCTAACGCATCGGAACGCTCGTTACGCCAAACACTATCGGAAATAAAACCAAACCGTTCCGCAGCAAAAAATCTGTTTATGCCGGGGGCAATATGGGCGGCGTGCATTGCGGCCTCAATTAAAATTGTGCCCGAGCCGCAAAATGGGTCAAAAAGCTTTGTGTCAGGGTAAATTCGGGCAGTATCGCACATGGCGGCAGCCAAGGTTTCTTTAAGTGGTGCATCGTTAGAATTGCGCCTATATCCCCTTTTGTGAAGCCCCTCGCCCGAGGTATCTATCATTACCGAAACATTATCTTTCATAATAGAAAATCTTATTTTATATTCGGTGCCGGTTTCGTTAAACCAACTAACATTATATTTGCTTTTAAGGCGGTCAACAATAGCCTTTTTAATAATGGATTGACAGTCAGGTATGCTGAAAAGTTTAGAATTAAGGCTGTGGCCGTTCACGGGGAAAGCATCGTCCTTGCCAATAAAGTCTTCCCAATTAAGCGCCTTTACCCCTTCAAAAAGCTCGGTAAATGTAAGGGCTTTAAACTCGCCCACCAAAATAAGCACTCGCTCGGCATAACGGGTGTTAATGTTAACCTTTGCCAGTGTGGCAAAATCGCCCGTAAAACTAACCCTGCCGTTTTCGGCCATAACATTTTCTACACCCATTCTTTTAAGTTCATCTGCTAAAATACCCTCAATACCAAAAAGGCACGGGGCCACCATATTCATTCGCATTGTTTTTTCCTTTTTAAATAATTTTGCTTGCGTGCCTTGTTACATGGCACCCAATATTAACCGCTACAGGCAGACCTGCAATATGTGTAGGGGCATATTCTATATTAACGGCAAGCGCCGTTGTTTTGCCACCAAAACCCTGCGGGCCAATACCCAATTTGTTGATTTCTGAAAGCAATTTTTGTTCTAACGCTTTATAATATTCGCTCTTTGGCGAGTTTTCAACGCCACACAAGGCTTGCTTAGCAAGCAAGGCACACTGTTCAAAATCGCCCCCAATGCCCACACCAACAACTATTGGAGGGCAGGGGTTTGCCCCCGCCTTTTTAACAACCTCAACAACAAAATCAATAACACCTTGCTCCGCATCATGAGGTGTCAGCATTTTTACAGCGCTCATATTTTCACTGCCAAAACCCTTTGGTGCCACGGTAATTTTAACCCTATTGCCCCCAACTATTTTGGTGTGAATAACAGCCGGTGTGTTATCGCCTGTGTTGTTACGGTTTAACGGGTCAGACACCACCGATTTGCGAAGCAACCCGTTTTCATAACCTTTTTTAACACCGTCATTCACGGCAGTATACAGGTCGCCACCGGTAAAATGAACATCTTGACCAATTTCTAAAAACACTACCGCCATGCCGGTATCTTGGCAAATGGGCAGCCCGGCACTGTGTGCCACCTCTAAATTTTGGCAAATGTCGCACATAATGCTTTTGGCCAGTGGCTCGGTTTCATTATTTTTGGCATTTAAAATGCTTTTTTCTATGTCGTTTGGCAATTTTTTGTTTGCAATAATACAAAGTTCTGCAACACATTCAGTTACCGCCAAAACATTAATTTCTCTTAATTCCATTTTTTCACCTTTAAAAAAAGCAGACCGTGTTGCCTAAATTCTTATTAGAACCTAAAGCCTACGGTCTGCCGCTAAACTACCTGGCTCCGCCGCGTTTAGAACGGTGAGCATCAAGATTTTTTCGTTTTAAATCAGAAAATTTTTCTTCACTGGTTTGTTTAAATTTATTCATCATTTCTTCAAACGTTGCCGGTTCACTTTTTTTGGCCGACCAAACAAAAGAATTATTTGAAGCCTTTGTGGCCGAGTTTTTTTGTGGCCTTTGAGGTTTATTTTCGGCTCGTTTTTGTTCGGCAGCGCGTTTAATACTTAATGATACTTTACCGTCTTCGCCAATATTTAAAACCTTCATTTTAACAACATCGTTTTCTTTAACGAAATCTCTAATCTCGCTAACATAGGTGCTCGACACTTCGGATATATGAACCATGCCGGTTTGCGATTCACCTAAATCTACAAAAACACCAAAATTAGTAATACCAGTAATTTTACCTTCAACAATTTGACCAACGCTGAGCTGCATTTGAGCTAAAATCCCCCTTAAAGAAATACCTAATTGCCGGAAATATCTACATAAACCTGTTCATCGGCATATACAAAACCTAAACGCTCCCTTGCAGCCTTTTCAATAATTTCATTTTCATTTCCGCTTTCCAGCAGAGCTGTTAAGCTTTCAATTTGTGAAATTTTTTCAGCCTTAATTTGTTCTAGGCGTGCTAATGAATTTTGCCCGATTATAAGTTCCCGCCAAAGTCCGCAAAGCGAAATAATCATACAAACCGAAACCGCAAAAATAGTAACACGCAAAATAACGCTGCTTTTCTTTTTTTGATTCTTTTTCAATGACATTACACCTTATATACGGCTATACCGAAATTAATTTTTTTTAGTATACACCATTTTACCCACTGCTTTCA
>JAFSIN010000045.1 GCA_017439765.1 Clostridia bacterium
CCTCCAAAATGGTGTATATAGTTGTAAAATGTTTTAACTTGTATTATAATATTTTAATAAAAATATTGGTTCGGAGGTTGCATTACTTGTTGCACGAACACGAAAAACACAGGTTAAGGGTTAAAAAGAAATTTTTGCAAAATGGCTTTCCAAAAGCTACCCCACAGCACGAAATATTAGAATTGTTGCTGTTTTATTCTATTCCTCGGCGTGATACTAACCCGTTGGCCCACCAACTTATTAAAAAATTCGGCAGTATTTCGGCCGTTTTTAACGCCCCGGTTTCAGAGCTTGTTAAAATAAAGGGCATTACCGAGCACACCGCCACATTAATCAAACTAATACCCGAAATAAGCCGAATATACAGTGAAGATTTAAACTCTACGGTTTCGGCTCTTAATTCTGTCGACGAGGTTGGCACATATTTGTTAACCCGCTATGCCTTCTTTGCCGACGAAGAGGTGTTTTCGCTTTTAAGCATGAACAACAAAGGCAAATTATTATCGTTCGATGTTATTGCAAAGGGCGATATTTCGTCGGTTAATATAAGTATTCGCAAAATTATTGAAATTTCGCTTAACACAAAATCCACCACCGCCATAATAGCGCATAATCACCCCGGCGGTTTGGTAACACCGTCGGAATCTGATTTTGAAATCACAAGCCAAATTAAAACGGCGCTTGGGCAAATAGGGGTTAACCTTATTGACCACATAATTTTAGCCGGCGGCGATTTTATATCCCTTGCCGATTTAGGCAAAATTTAAAACTATTCGTCAAGTTTTAATACTGCCATAAAGGCCTCTTGCGGTATTTCAACCGAGCCTAACCTGCGCATGCGCTTTTTACCCTCTTTTTGTTTTTCAAGCAACTTCTTTTTACGGGTAATGTCGCCGCCATAACATTTGGCAAGCACATCTTTGCGCATGGCCTTAACGGTTTCGCGGGCAATAACCTTGCCGCCCACGGCCACCTGCACGGGCACCTCAAAAAGTTGGCGCGGAATATAATCCTTTAACTTTTCGGCAATGCGGCGTGCCCTTGAGTAAGAATTATCTGAAAATACTATAAACGAAAGGGCATCTACAACATCGCCCGCTATAATTACATCTAATTTAATCAGGTTAGATTTTTGGTAGTCTTTCATTTCGTAGTCATACGAAGCATAACCCTTGGTGCGAGATTTTAAGGCGTCAAAAAAGTCATAAATAATCTCGGCCACGGGCATAATGTAATGAATATCTACACGCTCGCCCATATATTTCATATCGGTATATGTTCCGCGGCGTTCTTCACAAAGCTGCATAATTGCCCCAACATAATCACTCGGGCTGTAAATATGCACATCGGCCACAGGCTCATATGCTGCCGATATTGTGGCAGGGTCGGGGTAGTTTGTTGGGTTATCAACTTCTATAACCGAGCCGTCGGTTAATTCAAATTTATAAATAACGCTTGGGGCTGTTGTAATAATGTCAATGTTATATTCACGCTCTAAGCGTTCTTCTATAATTTCCATATGCAAAAGGCCTAAAAATCCGCACCTGAAGCCAAAGCCCAACGCCTTAGAGGTTTCGGGCTCATATAAAAGAGAAGCATCGTTAAGTTGCAATTTTTCAAGCGCTTCGCGCAAATCTTGGTATTGTGCACCGTCGGCAGGGTAAATGCCGCAAAACACAACGGGGTTAACCTTTCGGTAGCCTTCAAGCGCGGTTTCTACAGGATTTTCGGCCAAGGTTATGGTGTCGCCCACCCTGGCATCGCTAACCGTTTTAATCGACGCCGCCAAATAACCAACCTCGCCGGCCTCTAAAACATCGCAAGGCTCCAAGCAGGTGGCTTTTTTGCGACCAATTTCAACAATATCAAACTGTGCGCCGGTGGCCATCATTTTAATGGTGTCGCCGGTTTTTATTTTGCCGCTAACCACCCTGAAATAAACAATAACACCCTTATAAGCATCGTAATACGAGTCAAAAATAAGGGCCGAAAGCGGCGCCTGGCGGTCGCATGTTGGGGCGGGAATTTCGGTTACAATTTTTTCTAAAACTTCTTCAATATTAATGCCGGTTTTGGCCGAAATCATGGGTGCGTTATCGGCCGGTATGCCAATAATATCTTCGATTTCGTTTTTAACCCTTTCGGGCTCGGCCGAGGGCAAATCAATTTTATTAATAATGGGCAACAATTCTAACCCGTGGTCGACCGCTAAATAGGTGTTGGCCAGGGTTTGTGCCTCGATACCCTGCGAAGCATCTACAACAAGCAGTGCACCTTCGCAAGCCGCCAACGAGCGCGAAACCTCGTAGTTAAAGTCAACATGCCCGGGGGTGTCAATTAAATTAAGTTCATATTCTTGGCCGTCGGACGCGGTGTAATAAAGGGTTACAGCGTGCGATTTTATGGTAATGCCGCGCTCCCTTTCCAAATCCATACTATCTAATATTTGTTCTTCCATATCGCGTTCCGAAACCGAGCTTGTTTTTTCAAGCAGACGGTCGGCCAATGTGGATTTACCGTGGTCTATATGTGCAATTATGCAAAAATTTCTTATATTCTCTTTTGGGAA
>JAFSIN010000046.1 GCA_017439765.1 Clostridia bacterium
AACTATTGACCTTCGCAGAATTTTTAAGGCCATATTACGCAAGTTGTGGGCCGTTGCTTTAGCTGCCGTTGTTTTTGCAGCAGCAACTTTTTTAGGAACTTTTTATTTAGTTAAGCCACAATATAGGGCGTCGGCACTTTTCTATGTAAACAGTGACACTTTATCTGTTGGCTCAATTAACGTGGGCTCGCTTAGCGCTGCTAAAAGTTTGGTTGATTCATACATAGTAATTTTAAAAAGCCGCGAATCACTTAATGCTGTTATCGATTATGCCGAATTAGATTATACTTATGGTCAATTAAACGGCATGGTTTCGGCGTCGGCTGTTAACAATACTGAAATTTTCAGGGTTAATGTTGTTAGCAATAACCCTGCAGAAGCCGAAAAAATTGCTAATGCAATTGCCTATATTTTACCAAAGCGAATTTCGGGCATTATTGAAGGCACTACTGCAAAAATTGTTGATTATGCCGTAGCTCCATCGGCACCATTTGCTCCTAATTATACTAAAAACACGCTTATGGGTGCCTTAGCCGGTATTGCCATAAGCCTTGTATTAATCATAATAACCGATATTACCGATATTACAATTCGTACCGGAGATGATTTTTCTCAAATTACATCTTTGCCTGTTTTGGCAGCTATACCGGATATGTCAGGTACTTCGGTTAAAAATGCCTATTATCATAAGGGCTCTAAAACTAAAAGAAAAAAAGGTGCTTTGCCGGTTAGTGAACAAATGCACATTGGCAGTCGTATTAGCTTTGCCGCAACCGAAGCCAATAAACTTTTGCGCACAAAATTGTTGTTCTCGTTTGCCGATGAAAAAACAAACCATGTTATTGGCATTTCAAGCTCAATGACAGGTGAAGGTAAAACCATTACCTCTATTAACCTTGCTTATTCTTTAGCTCAGCTTAAGAAAAGTGTGTTATTGTTAGATTGCGATTTACGTAGACCTTCGATTCACAAAAAATTATCAATCAACAAAACCCCCGGTTTGTCAGAATATTTAACCGGTCAACACAATAAATCGGATATTATTAAAAGTTATTCATTTAAAGATAGTGAGTCAAGTTTTGATGTTATAACTTCGGGCGAAAATCCACCTAACCCGACAGAACTTTTAAGCTCTGAAAGAATGTTAAATATGCTTGAAAGTCTTAAAGAAAAATACGAATACATTATTATTGACTTGCCACCTGTTGGTGAGGTTGGCGACGCTTTAGCTGTTGCCGAATATGTAGATGGTATGTTAATGGTAGTTCGTCAAAATTATTGTAACCGTTGGGCTTTAAACGATGCTATTAGTCAGTTTGAGTTTGTTAATTCAAGGCTTATAGGTATTGTGCTTAACTGCTCTAACGATGATATTGAAGGTTATGGCCGCTATAAATATGCTCGTTATGGTAGATATCGCCACTACTATAAATACAGGAAATACGGTTATGGCTCTTATCGCCGAGCCTATCTTAATACTATGAAGAAGGTTAAAGAACAACAAGAACAGAATGCTAAAAACAATGAAAACTCTAACAGTTGATTTTCATTCTCATATTCTGCCAAATATAGATGATGGTAGCAAAAGCGTAGAAGAATCGGTTAAAATGTTGCAGTTAGAGGCTCAAAATGGTATCAAAACTGTAATAGCAACACCTCATTTTTACGGCGATATTGATACTGATATTGATTTTATAAATCGTCGTAATGATGCTGCTAATATTTTAAAAAAAGGTATTCCAAATGGCTTAAATTTACCTAATATTATTTTAGGGGCCGAGGTTCTTTATTTCGATGGAATTGAAAATTGGGAAGCGATACCCAATCTTGCTATTGAAGGTACGAATTATATTTTAATAGAATTACCAATGACGCCATTATCTAACAGAACCTTGAACATTTTGGCAAGTTTTAAAGAAAATACAGGATATACACCAATTATAGCCCATTTAGACCGTTACATTTCGGCCTTTAGAACCTATAATTTGCCCAAAACACTTTCCGAGATTGATGTTTTGGTTCAAATTAATGCCGATTTTTTTCTTAAATTTCCAAATTCGGTTAGAGCGTTAAATTTAATTAAAAAAGGTTATGTTCAACTGTTAGGTTCCGATTGTCATAATTGTGATTTTAGGCCACCTAACATAAAAAAAGCTATAAATATTATTGAAAATAAACTAGGTTCTGCCGTTGTGGAAGATTTAGTTAATTTTCAAAATTTAGTAATAAATAATCTTTAAGGAGATATTTACTTATGAAAATGATAAAAAAAGCAATAGTGGTATTATTAACGGTTGTTATAGCTCTCTCAGCTTCGGTTGTGGCACTTGCTGCCGATTTTACACCCAGCGTGCAAAATAAACCTGAACCTGAAATTATACCCCCTAAGGTAGAAGCCCCAGATGATAAAGATTATATTGCACATATTATTGATAGCAACAATAAGGTAGTAGAATTTGTTGAGATAAATCACCTTGTTTTAACCAGTGCTGCAAACGCCAATTCTTCTGACAAAATACCAAGCGATGCTAAAGAAGATTTAAAAGAGGCTTATTCTCAACTTTCTTCTAAGGATGTTGAAATTTCTAAAATATCGCCTCAACTTGAAAGTTTAATTAAAGCAAAGTATGGCGAAGAAAGTTCTTCCAATAACCTTGTAATAAGAGACCTTTTCGATATAAGTCTTGTTCACCACGAAGATGTTGATGCTTTATCTGTAGAAGGTAATAGGTTGGTTTTAACCCTTAAATTAGGCATAGAAGCCGACAAAGATGTTTATGCTATACAAATGAATCCTACAACTAAAGAATGGGAATTGGTTGCAGGAATCGTTAATAATAACGACGGTACCGTTACTATAGAACTAACAAAGGAAGGCGCTTTGGCTATTTTGGTGTTAGGTGCTAACTTTTTTGCTCCGTCCACCGGAGATAATTCGGTTAGCGTTTACATTTGGTTAGTTATTGCAGCAGCCTCTGTTATTGGTTTAGCCGTTATTTTGGTTTTAAAATTAAAAAATAAATCAACTAATTAAGGATTTGTTATGAAACGTAATATTATAACCACTTGCATTGTTGTAGTTTTATGTTTAGTTTTATTTGTAAGTATTTTTAACATATTTAAAATTTCCAGTAAGCCGTATGATAACGAAGCGACTTTTTCAAGTAAAATAATTAATCGTAATGGTGTTAAATATTACCCAAAACAAGATATTGTAACACTGTTACTTATGGGTATTGACAGGCAAGGTAAGGTGCAAAGCAGCGGAAGTTACTTAAACTATGGCAGGGCCGACTTTGTTTCGGTTTTAGTTTTTAATGAAACCGAAAAATGTCTTGATGTTTTACAACTTAACCGCGACACCATAACCGATATTCAGGTGTTGGGTGTTAATGGTCTGCCGGCGGGAAAGGTTAAGGCACAGTTGGCTTTAGCACACACCTATGGTACCGGTCTTAATGATAGTTGCGAAAATGTTAAAAAAGCGGTATCCGATTTATTATATTCCTTAGATATTAACTATTACCTTTCACTTAACACAAATACAGTTCAATTAGTTAACAATAAGTTAGGTGGCATTAAAGTAAATGTTACCGATGATTTTTCGGCCGTTGAACCCTTTATTCCAATGGGCGAAGTTGTACTTACTGACGAACAGGCTTTGGCCTTTGTTAGTCATCGTGTAGATATTGCCGACCAACTTAATATTTCGCGTATGAATAGGCAAAATGAGTTTTTAAAAGGTCTTTTTGCCTCTATTAACCAAAATGTTAATATAAATACCGATTTTATGCTTAATTTGTATAACGATATTTCTGATTACATAGTAACCGATATTTCTTCCGGTTCACTCAGCAATTTCGCAAATGATTTTGCCAATTATAAGTTAAGAAATATTTATACACCTTTGGGCGAAAATGTTTTAGGCGATGAATTTTATGAATTTTATATAAATTCAGAAGATTTAGATAAAACAATTTTAAAATTATTTTATTCCGAAAAATAATTCCATTAACGGTGTACGGTTTGTGCGCCGTTGATTTTTAAGGGAGTAGGTTGTAATGTTTAATTTTAAAATATCTGTGGCTGACATTGTAATTGATATTACAGCTAATTATAATTCCACTAAAATCTTCTGCCAAGATTTTATAACCGATAAACCTGCAGATTTTTCGGTAACCGTTACTAAGGAAGATATTCTTTTTGAACGGCAAAAAGCCAATGATTCTAATATTTATTCGGATGAGTATTTAGAAAATTTAGCTTTATACCGCAAAATATGCGAAGAATTACCAATGTATAATGTTTTTTTGTTCCATGGTTCTGCATTAAGTTTAGACGGTGAAGCCTATTTGTTTACAGCAAAAAGTGGAACCGGCAAATCTACTCATTCATCCATTTGGAGAAAAGTTTTCAAAGAGCGTGTTACAATGGTTAATGATGATAAACCGCTTATAAAAATTACCCAAAAAGGTGCTTTTGTTTGTGGTACTCCATGGCGCGGCAAACACTCTTTAGGCGAAAATATAATTGTTCCTTTAAAGGCTATTTGTTACATTAAACGCTCACAAAATAACAATATAGTTAAAGTAACTATAACCGAAATTTTAACACACCTTTTGCAACAAACTTACAGGCCAAACAATGTTAAAAGTCTTGAAAAGGTTTTAGGACTTATTTCAAAATTAACAAAACGGGTTAATTTTTATTTTCTTGATTGTAATATGGAACCCGAGGCGGCAATTATTTCATATAACGGAATGAAGTAAGGAGATTTTTATGAAGTTAAAAAACGAATTTATTACCTATAAAATGGAAGATGAACACATAACGGTATCTACTGGGAACTCGAATTTTTCCGGGCTTATTCGTTCAAATAAAACAGCCGCTTTTATTGTGGAATCTTTAAAATCTGACACTACTCCTGAAAAAATTGCAACAGAAATGGCTCAACTTTGGGAAACCGACCAGCAAACCGTGTTAGAAGATGTAAATAAAATAATAAATAAGTTAATTGAAATTGGAGCTATAGATGAATAGTACCTTTGAGCTGGAATTAGAAAAAAACGGCCAGCTTGTTTACTGTAATAAGGGCGTAAGTATGCGGCCCTTGATACGTCAAGGCAAAGATTTAATGGTTATTAAAAAGGTAACAGAACCCCCAAAAAAGTACGATGCCGTTTTATATAAAAGGCAAAACGGTCAATATGTTTTACACAGAATTTTAAAGGTAAAAAAAGAGGGTTTTGTTCTTTGCGGCGACAATATGTATACTCTTGAATACGGCGTTAAACCTGCACAGGTGTTAGGTGTTTTAACTGCTGTAATCCGTGGCGGAAAAGAAATTTCTGTTACTAATAAATTTTATAAATTTTATGTACATTTATGGTGCGATTTTTTTATAATTCGAGCACCTATAATATTTTTAAGAAATTTATTGGTTGCGGTTTTAAGGAAATTATTTTATGCAAAAAAAAGAGAACAGTTTTAAAACCTTAATTAGAATTTTAAATGTTATTAAGGGTAAAAAAAGGTATTTGTTTGTATTGTTGTTATTGCAAAGTTTTTTTGCAATAACTACGGTGGGTTATGCCTTTTTTTTACGTAATATTATTGATAGTGCTGTTTCTGCTAATATAAAAGGCATACATTTAAATGTTATTGGGTTGTCCGGTTTAGCGGTTTTTCAGTTTGTTTTAAGGTTGTTTATTAAGTTTTTTGATGAATTTTCACGTTCTAACTTAGAAAATGTTATTAAAAAAAGGTTGTTCGACAACATTTTAATCCGCAATTTTTCTGCGGTTTCGGCAAAGCACACGGGCGAATGGCTTAATCGCCTTACGAGCGATACCGTTATTATTGCCGATGGTCTTGTAAGCATTTTTCCTGGCATATTTGCCACTTTAATTAAAATAATTACAGCTGCTGTTTTCTTGTTTGTTTTAATTCCAAAATTTGCGTTTTTTGTTATGATAGGCGGCCTGTTTTTAATTTTGTTTACCTGGTTTATTCGCAAGATATTAAAAAAATTACACCTTAATGTGCAATTAGCCGACGATAAATTAAAGGTGTTTTTTACCGAACACATAACCGCTTTAACAATGGTTAAGGCCTATAATAAAGAAGAAGATTCGTTAAATCTTTCAAACGAATTAATGCTTAATCATAAAAAAGCACGCATGAAAAAAAGCAATTTTTCTAATATTGCAACTTCTACATTTAGTCTGCTTATAAATACAGTGCAGGTTTTAGCAGCTTTATATTGTGGCACTTCTATAATAACAGGCAATATAAGTTTTGGTACTTTCACTGCTGTAATGCAGCTAATATCTTTAATTCAGGCTCCAATTTCCAGCGTTTCGGGTTATTTACCAAGATTTTATGCAATGTTAGCCAGCGCCGAAAGAATTTTTGAAATTGAAAAATTCAATAAAGATAATTATGAAAATGAGTTTGATTTGATTGAATTTTATAATAACGATTTTAGCGAGCTTGTTTTTGAAAATGTTGATTTTTCATATACTACACAAAACGGAGAAAACAAAGTATTTAATGACTTTAATTTAAAAATTAATAAGGGCGATTTTGTAGCCTTTGCCGGAGATTCGGGTTGTGGCAAAAGCACTACATTAAAGTTGCTTCTTTCGCTTTATAACATAAATAAAGGATCAATAGATGTTAGAGGAAATAACGAAACTTACCAATTAAATTCAGGTTTTAGGGGTCTTTTTGCATATGTGCCGCAAGGCAATATGTTAATGAACGGCACTATTGCCCAGGTTATAAGTTTTAATAGCACCAGCTATGATTTAGAAAAACTTAATAAAGCGTTAGAAATTTCCTGTTCAGCAGAGTTTGTTAATGAGTTACCTCTTGGTGTTAATACACCCTTAGGTGAACGTGGCGCCGGACTTTCGGAAGGGCAAATGCAAAGAATTGCTATTGCAAGGGCGATTTATTCTGAAAAGCCAATTTTATTGTTAGATGAAGCTACAAGCGCTTTAGATGCAGCCACCGAAGAAAAATTGCTTAATAAACTTAAAAATATGACTAATAAAACAGTTGTTATTGTAACTCATAGGGCAGGGGTGTTAAGCGCTGTTAATAAAACCGTTAAATTTGTATTAAAGGAGGATGTTAATAATGATAAATAACACTTATTTACTACTCCTTTATTTGGTTTCGTGCGCAGTTAACAAAAAGAAAGCTGATATTAAAAAAATTGAAAATGCAGATTTAAATAGACTTTTTATTGCTGCAAAACAACATTCAATTGTTGCTTTAGCGGCCTTCGCTTTAGAAGATGCCGGCTTGGATAAAAATTTAATTAAAGATTTTATAATGGAAAAAGATAAATCCATTAAAAAGAATATCATTTTACCCGCAGAATATAACAAAATATCTAATTTTTTAACCCAAAATAAAATTTGGCACGTTGCTCTTAAAGGGTTTTATATTAAAGATTTATACCCAAAATTAGGTATGCGCCAAATGGCAGATATTGATGTTTTAGTGGATAACAATTATATTAAAAAAATTAATAAATATATGTTGCAAAATGGTTATTATCTTGCCGAAAAAAATAATATTTTGCATAACACATATTTAAAACCACCGGTGTACAATATTGAGGTCCACAAAACAATAATTACTAAAGACAGCCCTAAAAATTGGAATAATTATTATAAGGATGTTTATAAAAAACTAATACCCGATTATGAAGGTGCATATTCACACCACCTTAACGATGAAGATTTTTATATTTTTACACTTATTCATGCATATAGGCACTATATTACAGGTGGAACAGGGTTAAGGTCATTTTTAGACCTGTATATTTACAGAAATAACAAAGAACTTAATAACGATTATATAAAAACCGAGCTTAAAAAATTAGGAGCTTATAAGTTTGACTGTTTAGCCGTTAATTTAGCAAATAAAATATTTTCAGGCAATAGTTTTAAATTAACCAAAAAAGAAGATGAAATGTTGGGTTATATTATAAAATCAGGAACCTATGGTCTATATTCCAACAATGTTTTAAATGGCCTGAAAAAATTAAATAAAAACGGCAAGACACCACAATTTTTAGTAAAATTAAAATATATTTTCAAACGTTTATTTCCTGGTTTCAGGTTTATGAAAAATAATTATACAATATTGGAAAAACTACCGTTTTTATTACCTTTTGTTTGGGTTTTCCGTTGGTTTTATAGATTAATTTGTGATGCTAATAAAATCATAACCGAACTGAAAATATTGTTTAAAAAATAATTTCATTCCGCAAAATTAAACGACGCATTACTAAATTTTACATTTTGACTGTGTTACTAAGGTACAGTATAATTAAAATATATAATATTAAAAAGGATATTAATTTGTATGTCTAACATAAAAGTAGAGAATCCTCAGAAAAATATTAATGATTCAACATTAGTTATACCTCGCAATGCAATACCTAATAAAAATCCAATATATTTATTTTTAAAGCGCGGACAAGATATTTTCTTTTCATTATTAGCAATAATTACTTTATTACCCGTTTTGCTTTTAATAAGTCTTATTATTGTATTAGATGACCCAAGTGGCAGCCCTATTTTTTGCCAAGTGCGTTGCGGTAAAAACGGCAGACCTTTTAGAATGTTAAAGTTCCGTTCTATGCGCAAAGGTGCCGAAGATGATTTAAAAAATTTATTAGTTTCTAATGAAATGGATGGCCCTGTTTTTAAAATTAAAGATGACCCAAGAATTACAAAATTTGGCAAGTTTATAAGAAAAACAAGTTTAGATGAACTTCCTCAACTTTTTAATATTTTAATTGGTGATATGTCTATAGTAGGGCCAAGGCCTGCTTTACCACGCGAGGTAGATTTTTATAATACATATCATAATCAAAGATTATTGGTAAGACCGGGGTTAACTTGTATTTGGCAAATACAACCGCTTCGTAATTCAATTAATTTTGAAGATTGGGTTAACCTTGATATTGAGTACATAAACAAACAAAGTTTTTTATTAGATTTGAAAATTATTTTTAAAACAATTAGCGCTGTTTTTAAAGGTTATGGAGAATAAAATTTAAGGAGTTTTTTAATGGCTGAGAGCAAAACAAAAATTAATGGCCAAAAGGTTAAGTTGTTAAATAATAATATTAAGAACCCTAATTATTCTACTAATAAACGCCAAATTTTTATTATTGGAGCAAAGGGAATACCGGCTTCTTATGGCGGATTTGAAACCTTTGTTGAAAAATTAACAGAAAATCAAGTATCACCGAATATCCATTACCACGTGGCCCGTATGGCCACTGATAAAATCAGGTATGAATATAACGGCGCTAAATGTTTTGATATTAAGGTCCCAAATATTGGTGCAGCTAAGGCAATATATTACGATATTATGGCCCTTAAACATTGTATACAATATTGCAAAAACAGGCCGTCTATTAAAAAGCCTGTTTTTTATGTATTGGCCTGCAGAATAGGCCCTTTTATTTCATATTTTAAAAGAAAAATTAAAAAATTAGGCGGTTCGCTTTATGTCAACCCCGATGGCCACGAATGGCTTAGAGCAAAGTGGTCGGCACCTGTTAAAAAATATTGGAAAATATCTGAAAGGCTAATGGTTAAACACGCCGATTTACTTATTTGCGATAGTAAAAATATTGAAAAATATATTTTAAACCAATATAAAAAATATAACCCAAAAACAACCTTTATAGCCTATGGTTCTGATTATAATAAAAGCATATTAAAAAATGATGATAAAACTTTTACTGATTGGTTAAATAAAAATAAACTTACACCAAATGGTTATTATTTAATGGTTGGCCGTTTTGTGCCCGAGAATTCTTTTGAAACTATAATCAGCGAATTTATGAATTCTGACACAAAAAGAGATTTAGTAATTATTACAACCGTTAATGAATCTTTATTTGCTCAATTAGAAAGCAAACTGCATTTTAGCCGCGATAAGCGCATTAAATTTGTGGGCACTGTTTATAATGCAGAGTTACTTAAAAAAATTAGGGAACAGGCCTTCGCTTATTTTCATGGACATACCGTTGGCGGTACCAATCCGTCGTTATTAGAGGCACTTTCAGCCACTAATCTTAATTTACTTGTAGATGTTGGATTTAACAGAGAGGTTGCTGAAGACGCAGCATTATATTGGGGCCAAAACAAAGGCGAGCTTGTGGCGCTAATTAATAAAGCTGAGCATTTAACAAATACTGAAATTGAAAATTTAGGCAATATGGCTAAAGATAGAATTATTAATAATTACAGTTGGGAATTTATAGTTAATTCTTATGAAAAATTATTTTTAAAGTAAGGTAAACAAATGAAAATACTTCATTATACGTTGGGGTTACCCCCATATAGAACAGGCGGTTTAACTAAATATTGCACCGATTTAATGCTTACACAAAAAACGCAAGACCATGATGTAGCTGTAATTTGGCCCGGTCAAATGGGCTTTTTGTGTAAAAAAGTTAAAATTAAAAGGGTAAAAGATTTTAAAGATATTGAAAATTATGAAATTTTTAACCCATTGCCCGTACCACTTGATGAAGGAATAACCAATATACCGGCGTTTACTAAAAAGGCCGACATTTTAATTTACGAAGAATTCCTTAAAAAAATTAAACCCGATGCTATTCATTTTCATACGCTTATGGGGTTGCATTATGAGTTTGTTTTGGCAGCAAAGCAGCTTAATATTAAAACTGTTTTTACCACCCATGATTATTTTGGAATTTGCCCAAGAGTAACTTTTTTTAATAATAACGCTATTTGTAAAAATGCCGAAAACTGTTCAGATTGCGCTGCTTGCAATATAACAGCGTTAAGTTTAAATAAAATAAAAATTCTGCAATCGCCTTTATACAGGACCTTAAAAAACACAGCACTTTTCAAAAAATTAAGGGCTAATCATCGCTCCGAATTTTTTGAAAATAATGTGGCCGAACGACCTAAAGTGTTGGAAAATAAAGAACAAGACTATAAAAATCTTCGCAATTTTTATATTAAAATATTAGAAAGCGTCGATTTTATTCATTTTAATTCTACGATTACAAAAAGCATTTATGACCGCTTTATAACCCCTAAAAACAGCAAGGTAATATCAATTACACACAACGATATTGCCGATAACCGCAGAATTAAAGATTTTTCACACGAAAAAGTTAGAATTACATATTTAAGTCCAACTAATAAATTTAAAGGATTTAACTTATTAATTAACACTTTAGATGATTTGTATAAAAACGGCGTTAAAAATTTTGAACTTCACACCTATAATACTTCTTCATTAAAACGCAATTATCTAATACAGCATCAAAACGGTTTTTCATATTCTCAGTTTGAGCAAATTTTTAATAATACCGATTTTTTAGTTGTGCCAAGCAGTTTTGAAACCTATGGATTTACTGTTTTAGAAGCACTTTCTTATGGTGTGCCGGTGTTGGTAAGCGAAAATGTTGGGGCAAAAGATTTATTAAACAATAATAAATTTGGTTTAGTTTTCAGTTTTGAAAATAATGATTTTAAAAACAAATTACAGTTTCTTTTAAATAAAGAAAACTTATTTAAAATAAACGAAAATATTTGTAACGAATTTAAATTTTTAACTTCTAACAGTGTTTTAGATTTATACAACTAAGGGGGGATTAACGGTGGATTTTATAACGGTTATAATTTGTGTATATAATTCTGAAAAATATTTAGAAAAAACACTAAGTAGTTTGGAAAAACAAGATTACCCAAACATTAATTGGTTAATTATTGATGACTGCTCCACCGATAATAGCCCTAATATTATTAATGAATTTAAAAATAAACACCAAAGCAATACAACTGTTTATAGAATGGAAAAAAATTCAGGCACTGCAAGGGTTAGAAATTTTGCTTTAGAAAAAGCGAATACCGAACTTGTAATGTTTTTTGACTCGGATGATATTGCTAAAGAAAATTTAGTTAGTGAATCATATAAAGCTATAAAAAATGATGAAAACTGTATTGCAGTATCTTGTTTTTCTTCATATATTAGCGAAAATGGGAAAAAACTGCCGGGCGGCATGTTTTTTAAAATAGAAAATCAAGAAGAATTTTTAAATAAAACTAAAAATAAAAAACTAATTTTTCTGTCTCCTACTACATTGTTTTACAAAAAATATGCCTTGCAGGTTGGCGGTTACCGTGTAAACGGCTTTCCAAAAGGCAATATTAGGTACGAAGATTTAAGCGAAGATTTAGATTTATGGAATAGGTTAGCAGACCTATATGTTAATGAAAAATATATTATAACCTTGCCAAAAGTATTATATTTTTACCGCAAACGTTCAAATTCAATTTCTGCGCCCAAAGAAAATCAGTTTGCAATGTTTTTGAAAATTAAATTTATAAAACAAAATTTAAAAAACAGGCGTAACGGTTTACCCGAAATTGATTTTACAGATTTTTTAAGTAAAATTACAAAAAAAGAATACAAAAAATTAAACAGGCATTTTAACAGTGAATTTTATTACCGAAAAGCAGCTTTTTCTTTTGCAAACAAAAAATATTTTTCTATACCTTTTTTTGTTTTAATATCCATTGTTTTGAATCCTAAATATATAATACAAAAATTTAATTCAAACATTTTAAGGAGAAATCATGGCATTTTTAAGTGATGTTTTTGAATATTTAAATGAAAACTGCAATTATGCCGTTTTAAGAAGCTATGAAAATTTACCACAAAGCTACAATAGTCATGATATTGATATGATTATTAACGAATCAGAGTATGATTCTATAAAATCCACTATATATAATATTGCGCAAAAAAATGATTATTTATTATTACAGTATTATAGAGATGAAAGGTTTGCTACACTTTTCTTTCAAAAAATTAAAGATGATTCAACCGATTTAATTGAACTTGATTTTTTCTTTAAAATGTCAGCCAAGGGCATTTTAATGTTAGACTCAACCGAGGTTTTAAGCCGACGCGAATTTAACGGTAAAATTTACCATGTATCTTTAGTGGATGAGGTTTTAGATAAATGCTTATGTAATGCTGTTTTCGGTGTGCCATATCCCGAAAAATATTTAAACAGATATGAACTTTTATCAGAAACCGAAAAAACCGAATTAAACCAAAAATTACATTTTGTTTTTGGCAAAAAAGATATTAATTTTGAAAATCTTAATTTGTTTATTGGTGAAAAATGTGCTAAGTTGGCAGTTTTAAACTCATTTAAAAATTTTGGATTTTTTAATTCGCTTTGGTTTAAATTAAGGCATTTTGGATATTTGTTTGTTAATTTTTTAAAACCGAAAGGAATTTTTATTTCTTTTACCGGGCCTGATGGTTCGGGTAAAACCACGGTTTTAAATATTATAAAAGAAAGTTATTCAAAAGTTTTCAGGGGTTCAATACATATTAATCATTTTAGGCCAAATATTATACCAAGAATTGCAGTTATTTTGCATAAATTAAAATTTATTGAAACTGTAAACGAAGAATATGACAAACCACACCGTGGCAAACCTTCGGGTGTTTTTGTTTCAACTTTAAGGTTGTTATATTATATTTTGGATTATATAATTGGCTATATTTTTTATATCCGTCCAAAAAGGTTTAGAAGAAATATTGTTATTTATGACAGATATTATTCTGACATTATTATAGATTCTTTTCGCAGTAATATAGGTTTATCTTATAAAGTAATTAATTTTTTTGGCTTTTTAATACCAAAACCAAAGTATGGGGTTTTGTTAACTGCCAATTCAGAAACTATTTTACAAAGAAAGAACGAACTTAATAAAGAAGAAATAGATGTTATTAACCAAAAAATAGAATATATTTCAAAATTTAAAAATTTTAAAAGGTTTTATAATGAAACAACTCCTGATAAAGCAGCTTGCGAAATAATGAGTTGGATATTAAAAAATCAAGACAAAAAACTTAAAAATAAATTTAAGTAAGTGATATTATGGAAAAATTAAAAATTTTTGTTTCAGCCTATGCTTGTGAACCAAATAAAGGTTCTGAAATAGGGGTTGGTTGGCATTGGGTGCTGGAAATGAGCAAATATTTTGAACTCTGGGTTCTTACTCGCTCTAATAACCAGCCCCCAATAGAAGAATATTTTTCAAATCACCCCGAGCAAGATAATATACATTGGGTTTATTATGATTGCCCAAATTTTATAAAAAAATTTAAAAAGGGCATTAAAGGCGTTAGAACATATTATACTTTTTGGCAATACGGCAGTAACTCTTTGGTAAAAAAAGTTATGCTTGAAAACAACATTAAGGTTTTTCATTTGCTAACATACGGCAATGCGCTTTGGCATGTTTCTTCGTTTGGGCAAAAGCAATTTTTTATTTGGGGTCCAACCGGAGGGGTAGATACAATTCCTAATGATTTTTCAAAACATTATGGTTTAAGAAATTCGTTAGTAGAGGCTGTAAGAAGGTTTGTTGTTGCTACTTTGCCTTTGAATTTTGGGTTTAAAAACAGGTGCAAAAATGCAAATCTAATTCTATGTAAATCACAATATACGGTTAATGCTATACCAAAGAAACACAGACACAAAGCGGTTATTTTTACCGATGTTGCTACCAATAATTTTTTAGAAACATACGAACAAAATTTTAACCACGAGCCCCCAACCGAATATTTAATAATTGGTAAATTAGATGCCTGGCGAGGTTTTGATTTATTAATTGAAGCCTTTAAGAATGCTGTAAATAAAAACAGTAACATACATTTAACAATAATGGGCAAAGGCTCGGATAAGCAGCGGCTTGAAAAACTAATTAAAAAATACAACCTAAGCAAATTTGTTAAAATGATAGGCGAGGTTAAAATTGACGAATATTATGAATATTTAAAAAATGCCGATGTTATTGTTAATCCAAGTTTAAAAGAGGGCGCAGTAACCGTTTCTTTCGATGCTATGCGTTTTGGAAAACCCTTTATTTGCGTTGACACTAAAGGTTATTCGCAATATTTTAATAACGATTATGCCATAGTTTTAAAACGCAATAATAGGCAACAATTAATTTCAGATTTAGAGAAAGCAGTTTTGCTTTTAACTGATGTAGGGGAGCGTAAAAGACTTTCTGACGAAATTATTAAACAGTCCGACAATTTTACTTGGACAGAAAAAGGAAAACAAATTAAAAACATTATTGATGAATATACTAAAGGTTTATAAGTGTGGTGATATTTTTTGATGCAATCTGTTTTATTAAAGAAAAGTGCAACTAATAACAATTATATTGCTTTTTCTAATAATAAAGGGAAAAAATGGAGTGTTCATAAAAATAATATTTCAACTTCACTTAAACTATATGAACCAATGCACTTAAAAGGCAGATTTTTCAAATTATTATTGCCAATATTTTATAAAATAGGGTTATTAAAATATTTTTTAAATTATGAAGAAAACTCGGTTGTTTTAAGCGAGAAATTAATGACCTTTTTAGAATCATATTACGGAAAGAATTTTGAGTTTTCGGTGTTTTGGGGCACCCCTTGTATAGACAGTAAAATAACTATACAAATTTTCAAAAACAATAAAATTTTAGGGTATTGTAAAGTAGGTAAAAACAACCGTGTTAAAAACTTATTTTACCTTGAAAAAGACAAACTTAAGTTTTTAAAAGAAAAAAATTTTGATTATGCACCGGATTGTTTAGATGTTGTACCGCTCAACAATAATGAATATGCATTTTTACAAACAACAAATAAGAAAAAAAATTATAAAACACCTAAAAAATTTGGAAAAAGCCATTATAGATTTTTGTTGGATTTATTTAATAAAACTAATAAAAGTATATTATTCGAGGAAACCGATTTTTATTCATCACTTAATTTTTTGCAAAAAAACATTAATTTAATTGATGAAAAATTCAGAGAAAATGTAAACTCAAATTTAACAGATATTATGAACTTATACGCTAATAAAATTGTTAATTGGGGCTTAGTACATAGAGATTTTACGCCATGGAACACATATTTTAATAATGGCAAACTGTTTGCTTTTGATTTTGAATATGCTTTGTTTAATGCGCCTGGTTTTATTGATAAGTGGCATTTTATTTTTCAAACAAATATTTTTAAAAATAAATTAAATAACAAAAAATTAATAAAAAAAGTTAAGAAGTTAAAATTTTATAATAGTTTAGAAATTAAAATATATTTGTTGGATATTATTTCCCTTTATTTAACAAGGGGCGAAAAAGAAGATATTGATATTGCAAACAAAAGAGCAGAACTACTTTTGATGTGCAATTAACTATGGTGATTAATTAAAATGAAGGTAACAACAGTAATTTTAAATTACAATTCAAACGATGACACTAAAAAGTGTTTAGAGTTTTTAAATTGCCAAGATTATAAAAATTTTGATGTTATAGTGGTTGATAATGCATCTACTGCGCCAAAAGAGCAAGAAATATTGCAAAAAACCTGCAAAGAACTTAATGCAAAACTTATTTTAAATTCCAAAAACAAGGGTTTTTCGGCAGGTAATAATGTCGGTTTAAGGGAAGCTATAAATTGTGGTGCCGATTGGTGTTTGGTTATTAACCCCGATGTAGAAATAAGAAACTCAAATTATGTAAGTGAAGTTGTAAAAAATATTAATTTATGGCCGGATGTTGCTATGGTAGGCACTAATGTAATTTTGCCCGATGGAACAAAACAGAATCCAATGGTTGAAGGTGGTGCCTTTAAAGAAATATTTGGTTGGCCTTTTAATTTGCTTTTAAATAAATTAAATTTAAACAGGCCCTTAAGTGTTCCAAGTAATACCGGTTATTGTGAAAAATTATCGGGTTGTTGTTTTTTTATTTCAAAAGAGTTTTTAATGTTAAACAATTATTTTGATGAAAATGTTTTTTTGTATTGCGAAGAGCCTATTATATCAAAAAGTATTGCCTTAAGGGGTAAAAAATTATTATATATTTCGGAACTAACTGCATATCACGAGCATTACCATGTTAAAAAAGGTAATCGAAGTTTGAATATGCAACAATTTTTAAAAAGCAGAATTTATTATATTGAAAATTATAGCGGTTATAATTGGTTTGCTAAAAAATTAGCTATAATTTCGCTTAACATTCAAAAATTGTTGTGGAAAGTTGTTTCTTAATTAAGGGTAAAGAGGTTAAATTATGCTGAAAAAAGAAACTTTTACTGAAAAATTATGTATATTCCCAATTGTTTTATATTTAATACAAAGTTTTTTAGTTGATTATACGGTATTTTATGTTATTGCTATTGTTGCTTTATTATATATGGTTTTTAGAAATAATCTTAAAATTCCAAGAATTTATATAGAAAATTACAACTTGTTAATTTATTATGTTTTATTAATGATTTTTATGGCAGTGCCATATATGTATAATTTAAGAGATATTATTAGGGATTTGTTTTATATTACAGGCCCGATTATTGTTATGGCAATTGGTTATTTTTATTATTATTTATATGGTTCTAAGAAGAATTTGGTTTATACAATATGTTTAGTTGCTGCTGTTTTTTCTGTTCTTAACTTTATTAAAGCGGCCGCATCATTTGAAGGTTTTAAAAGTGTTAGGCTTGCATTAAGTAATCATATTCAATTAGTTAGTATTGCTTTTGCCATAGCTCTTTTTGACTGGTTTTATAAAAAGAATAAAATTGATTCCACCAAAAATATTTTGCTTAGTGTTTTATTTGTTTCAAACCTTATTATTTGTTTGTCAAGGGGCATTATTGTAGCGTCCTTTGGTGCGTTAATATTAGCATTAATTAACATAGCGTTTAGTTTAAAAGGTAATTTTTTAAACCAAAAATATTTTACTTGGCTTATTTGCGTTGTTGTATTTTTAATTGTTTTAGTAATAGTTTTGTTTAGCGTTTTACCGGCTAATATAACTGCCGAATTTACGTCAAAACTTGAAAAAAGTTTTACTGAAATTTCTTCGAAACAAACGTTTAGCACCTCTGCCGAAATTGTTGATAACTGGCGTGGATATGAAGTATATAAAGCAAAAGAGATGTTTAAAAACGGCAATATCATTCAACAGGTATTAGGGTTTGGAGCAGGCAAGCAAATTTCAGTGCCCGAACTTGCTAATTTATATGAAGGATTGTATAAAGAAGGAACAACACCGCTGTTACACAACGGATTTTATACGGTTTTAATTAAAGGCGGGCTCTTAGGTGTAGCGTTTTATATTTTGTTTTTTGCTAAAACCATATATCTGAATATCTTTAAAAAACGAACTTCTTATGAAGATGTTTTGTTAACATATTTATTAGTTAGTGTGTTTTTGCAAACCTATATTATTCGCGGTTTGGTTGAGCAAATGATTAACTTTTGGTGGTGCTTCTTAGTTGGTTGGATTTCTGCCAGAAAAGTTTTAGGTGAGGAGTATAAAAATAATGCAAAGAATAGGCTCGTTTGATATTTTAAAAGGAATTTGTATTACCATTGTTGTTTTATGTCATACAATAACATTTGGGGGAATTAGCAATTCTTTTTTAAGAGTTTTTTTACAAGCGATATTTTTAAATTGCTTTTTCTTTGTGGCAGGTTGGTTTACATGCCAAAATCCCGAACAAAATTTTAAAACAAAAATTTTCACATTAGGTATTCCTTATTTAATTTTAAGTGTTATTTCTATTGTTTTTAATTCACTATTTAATTTAATTTTTGGCAGCAGATTTTTAGACACAGATTATAAAGGCATAAAATTATTATTTAGAGATATTTATGTAACATTATCTTTAAACGGAATAGGTACACTTTGGTTTTTGCCAATCTTAATTATTTCTTCAATAATTTTACTTTATTTTATAAAGTTTTTTAAAAACAAAATATTTTTTTATTATTTAGCAATAATTTTATTTGTTGTTGGATTTTTAATAACCGATAATATTTATTTTAACTATAGCGGATTTTTGGGCGAGATATTAAACAAAGAGATTCAATTTTTAAACAGAATTTTTACGGCATTAATTTTTGGATTCTTAGGGTATTTATTTAATTTAAAATTAAAAGATTCTAATATTTTAAAATGGATATATCCTTTTACATTAATTGCCGGCATAATTATTGCAAAATATAATTTCATTTTAGGTTCAATTTTAATTGTTTGTTCAATAACTTTAATATTCTATTTTTTAAATAACAAAAAAATAAATTCATTTTTCAAAATTTTAACATTTTGCGGTAAAAATTCAATTATGATAATGTATTTGCATTATATAATTGTTTTACCATTTGTAAAAATGTTTTTCACTTTATTTAATGTTAAACAAAGTCTTGGTCCACAGGTTATATCTCTGTTATTATTTTTAGTAACATTTATTGTTACTGTTATTCTAAGTTACTTGATTAGCAAAAATAACAGGTTATCTTTTATTTTTGGAAAAGGAAAAGATTTTATAAAATTTAAAAATAATTTTATGAATTCAGAAAATTAAATGGTTGGTATAGTTATTTTAAATTATAATAATTGGCAAGCTACTTATGAATGCTTAAATAGTATTTCAGAAAACACAACGGATGTTAACTATAAAATTTATTTAGTAGATAATGCTTCTACTAATGTTATACCTGACGAAGTAAAATCTTTAATTACAAATGATAATAAAATAGAATTTATTTTAAACAGCAAAAATTTAGGGTATAATGCGGGCAATAATGTTGGTGTTAACAAAGCTTTAAAAGATAATTGTGATTACATAATAATTTCAAATAATGATGTTATTTATTTAAAAGATTCAATTTTGAATTTGGTTAACTTTTTAAAAAATAACGACAATGAAAATATTGGTATTGTTACACCAAGAGAATTAACTATAGATAAACAAATTAGAATCCCTACTGCGTTTTATACCCCAAGTATTGATAGGATTATCTATAACCAAACCGGTTTGCGACATGTTTTCCCTAAAAAAGCCAAGTCGTATTATAAAGAGTTTCCAAAAGGATTAGAATCTTTTGAGGTATTTGCAGCAGGCGGTGGAATATTTATGTTAACCAAAGAGTGTGCCCAAAAAGTAACCCCGTTTGATGAACATACCTTTTTATACAGTGAAGAGTGGATTTTGGGAATTATTATGAAAAAGTTTGGCTATAAAACTATTGTTGTGCCAACTGCACAGGTAATTCATAACCACGGCACTACCATGGGAACAGTACCGGCTTTTTCACAAATGCATTTGGTTTGCAGTGAAATTTATTTTTGCCGAAAATATTTAAATGCAAATAGATTTAAAATTTTTATATTATATTTTTTAAGAACATTAGCTTTTATTTTTAAGTCTTTTAAAAATAAAAATTACAGAAAATTTTTATTTGAATATTTTAAAAATACATTTAAAGAGTTTAATTGTAAATATTGAGGGAATTATGAAAACTAATAAACAATATGAATGGCATTTTTATGATTTTTTTGATACAATAGTACACAGAAAATGCAACCCTGACGCTACAAAAATGCTGTGGGCAAAAAATATAAGAGAACATTTTAATATTCCGTTATCTGCCGAAGTTATGTGGAAACTTCGATTGGAATCGGAAGAGACGGTTCGTTCACAACACAATTTTAATAATGAGCCACCCTATGCCTTAATTGTTAACGAAATTTACAATAGGCTTATTTCTTTTTTACCAAATATTTCGCAGGTCGATTTTTATAATAATTGTTTAGAAATTGATATTAATGTTGAAAAAAGTGTTCAATATTTAGATGATGAAATTTTAACAGAACTTAAAGATATTAAAGCAAATGGCGAAAAAATTGCTATTATTTCCGATTTTTATTTACCAAGTGAAGCTTTTGTTGAATTCATTAAAAATTTAGGAATTTCTGATTTAATAGATGAAATTTTTGTTTCCAGTAGTTTAGATTTACGTAAATCTAACGGTACACTTTACGATTACGTTTTAAAAAAGCTTAATTGTGTTAACAGCTGTATAATGTCGGGCGATAATTATAATTCAGATTATAAAATACCATCTGCTAAAGGTGTGCCTGCAGTTCATAAACCAAACAAAGTGGTTTACCAAAATTTGCCCGACAAAAATGGCATAATTAAACAAATTTATAGCCTTGAAAAAGAACTTAAAAAATCAAAAATTCCTTTTATAAATTACACTTTTTATTTATATTTATTTACCTATAATTTATTTAATGAGTTAAAATCAGCAGGGGCTAAAAATGTGTTTTTCTTGGCCCGAGAGGGTAAAATTTTAAAACGCGTTTTCGAAGAATATCAAAAACTTAATGACGATTTTACTATTAAAGCCCACTATTTATATGCTTCTAGGGCTTCTACTATGCTGCCGTCTTTACAAAACATTAAGCAAGAAGATTTTAGCTGTTTTTTTGCCGAATATAACAATTGCTCGGTTTTGGATTTTTTAGTATCGTTAGGCTTTACCACAGAAGAAATAGATGATGTTTGTAAAAATATTAATATTAATAAAGATGAGAAAATACATAATTTTTCAAAATCTAAAGAATTTAATGCACTTAAAAATTCCAAGTTTATAGATTTGTATGAATCAAAAAGGGCAGAACAAAAAAGCAATTTTGTGGAATATATTAATTCTTTTGGTGCGAATTTACAAAAAGAGGGCCTGTATATTGTTGATGTTGGCTGGAAGGGGAGTATTCAGTCTAATATTTTTAAAATATTAGACAAAAAAGTTACCGTTAAAGGTTATTACATCGGCCTTTCAGGTAATAGGTGCGTAGATTCAAAAAATTTGAAAAAAGGGTTAGTTTTTTCAAAATATCCTGTTAAAAGCAGTTATTATGAATGTTTTTCGCAACATACATATTTTACCGAAATATTGTTATCGGCTGACCACGGCCCCACATGCTATTATAGTTTAACAGAAAACATTGCAAAACCTGTGCTTGCAGAAGACAAAAACAATGATTTAATTTATAATTTAATTAAAGATACCCAAGATGGTTTTGTTAATTCTTTAGTTAAAATAAACAATATTTTTAAATTTAGTTGTTATTCGCCTAATAGTGTTTTAAAAATATTTGCCGACATACAATTAAAAAATTCTTTTGTTTTAAACCAAAAAGAAAGAAAATTGAAAAATATCTTTTTTAGTAATTTAAGCAAAAATTTTGGCAATATTTCCAGAAAAGAAAATGGTAATAATTTTTTTGATTTATTTAAAAAGTTTTTAAAAGAGTTTAAACAATTAAACGGTAGTAATATTTTTAAAGTAATGTATTTTTTGAAAAATATATTTACAAAATTACATTTAAGTTTTTTAAATAGTTTAGTTGAAAAAATTATTTATGTAATTATGAAAAATAAACTTAATAATATTTAAAAAAAGAGGTGTTATATAATGGTAAAAATAAGTGATTTAAAAATTAGTGTAATAATTGCCATATATAACACCGAAAATTTTTTACCCCAGTGTTTAAATTCGGTAATAAACCAAACCCATAAAAATTTAGAAATTATTTTGGTTAACGACGGCTCTACTGACAATTGCCCAAACATTTGCGACGAATTTGCTGAAAAAGATAGCAGAATTAAATATATTTCGCAACAAAATAAAGGGGTTTCAGCTGCGCGTAATAATGGCCTTAAAATTTGCACCGGAGATTATATATATTTTGCCGACAGCGACGATTTTTTAGAACCCAATATGCTGGAAATTTTAATTTCTAAAGCAGTTAATAATAACGCCGAGGTTGCAGCTTGCAAGTGGCAAACCGAACATAATAACTCGGTTACCAAGGTTAATAATAACCTTGAAAGCGAACAAGAAATATTATATAATTCTAACAAGGCCTTAATTTCGTTGTTTTCGTTTGAAACCTTTATTGGCTTTGGTTGGAATAAGTTGTTTAAAAGGGAACTTTTAATTAACAATAATATAATTTTTAACGAATCTTTACATATGCTTGAGGACGAGCTGTTTTGCTGCCAAGCAATAGCCTACGCAAATTTAGTTGTTTATGTTCCGCACAAATTATATCATTACAGAATAAACGATGCCTCGGCCACACATCAAACAAAATTTCAACCCAAAATGTTAGAGCGTGTTACAGCCATTAACTTTATTGAAAATGTTGCTAAGCAAACAGGCAGTAAACCCGTTCTTCGCAGTTTTAAATGCCGCAGAATGTTAAACGATATCGAAACACTTAAATATTTATCTGATTTTAATGAGTGGCAAAGCAATGAAATTAATGTTTGCACCAAAAGAATAAGAAAAAATATTTTAAATTATTTAT
>JAFSIN010000047.1 GCA_017439765.1 Clostridia bacterium
GGGCTGCCCGATTCGGCCTCTTTGGCACGGTCAATGTTGTCAATAATGGGTAAAAGTTTTTTAAGAACGGCGGCCTTGGTGTATTCTACCGTGGCGGCGCTTTCGCGCTCGGTTCTTTTTTTGTAATTGTCGAACTCGGCTGCTGTTCTAAGCAGTAAATCGTGTTCGGCGGCTAATTTTTCTTTTAAAGCCTCAATTTCTTCGGCTTTTTTGCTTTTTTTAGCGGCTTTTTCCGGTTTTATGTTTTCGGTCGTTTCGGTTTTTGCCTGTTCGCTCATATTTGTTCCTCCATATCTTTAAAAGTGCTTTCGAGCAAACAGGTTATTCTGTTTGCTGTGTATTCAACGCTTGGTATTATTTGCTCGTAAGACATTCTTTTAGGGCCTATTACCCCAATACAACCTAAAAATCGGCCGTTTACCGAATATTTTGCAAGTATAATGCTGTACGATTTTAAAGCGTTATAACCTGTGTCATCACCGAAAACAATGTTAAGCGGCCCTTCGGCGTTAGAAATAATGTTCATAACGGCCTCTTGGTTAGAGATTAGGCACCGCACCTTTTCGGCGGTTTCGGGGTCGAGCCCCATAGAGAATAAATTTGAAAAACCTTTAACACTAACGCGGGAATTTTTAATATCCTCTATAATTTGGAAAAGTGCCGTAACAAGCGGCATAAAACTAAGTATGTTAGAGCCCGAGCGCGCTATTAAACTTTGGGTTGCGGCAGGGGTTAAATCGTGTATGTTTTTGTTTTTTATGTTGCCAGTAACAAGGCTGTCAAACTCGGAAATAACGCCCGATGTTAAGGCGGCATCCAACCCGCAAAGGCGTGAATAGGCTCGGCCGTCGGATGTTATTATAATTAGCATGGCCGAGTGCATTCCCATTGGGAAAAGTTCAACCCGCTTTAGAGTTACGCCTGTGTTAGAAAATTTTAGCGCAAAGGCGGGCAGGCCCGTAATGTGAGAAAGTGTTTCTACCGCCCGTTCCGAAATGCCTTCGGGGTCGCAGTTAGAGGAGTTGATTTGCAAATCTATGACCTCTTTGTTTTCGGGCAGTACCGAGCCTTTAGCCATAAGGTTATTAATGTAAAGGCGGTATGCGTTAGAGGTGGGAACACGCCCCGATGATGTGTGTGTTTGGGCCAGAAAGCCCATGTCGCACAGGGCGTTCATTTCGTTGCGAAGGGTTGCGCTTGAAGGCGCGTTTTGCAAAAGAGAGCACAACAGTTTTGAACCAACAGGCTCACCCGAGCGTATATACATTTCTACAATGGCTGAAAGTATAGCCTTTTTGCGTTCGCTAAGCTCCATAAACACACCCCTTTTGTAAAATTAGCACTCTAAGCACCCGAGTGCTAACACTTACCATTATAACCATATTTTTCAATATGTCAAGGGGTTTTTGAAAATATTTTTTGACTTTATTTGACCTTTTGGTTTTTAGGCGCAAAATCGGTGGTTGCCAATGGTAACAATGTGTGGGCGCGACCATATCCAAGAGTTTGTGGCGGTGTTAGGGTTAAAGTAATATATTGCGCCGCCACTTGGGTCCATTCCGTTCAAAGCATCACGTGCGGCAGAATAAGCGCTGTCGCTTACGGGCTCGTCAAACTGGCCGTCAGCAATGCAAGAAAATGCACCTTTTTGGTAGATTACCCCTGCTAAAGTATCGGGGAAGGAAGGGTGTGATATTCGGTTTAAAACCACCGCCCCAACAGCTACCTGCCCCATATAACTTTCGCCACGGGCCTCGGCCGAAATAAGTCGGGCTAATAGTTGGTAATCGGCCGAATTATAACTGTTGGCACTGTCTATGCCAAGGGCAGAAAGAGTGTTGGGCCCGGCAATACCATCGGGCGTAAGGGCATTATCTTTTTGAAAATTAACAACGGCGTTTTTGGTGGCGGTGCCAAAAATGCCGTCTATGCCTGCGCTGTAATATCCGCGTTCTGAAAGTTTACGCTGAATTGCGGTAACCTCATCACCACGCGAACCAAACATTGAAACCGCAATGGCGGCAGGTGCGGTAATTAACGCTATAATTAAAACCAATGCAACAATTTTAAAAAATTTATTCATAAAAATCACCTTGTTATATTTTTGCCTTTAATTAATATAAAAATTCATCGTTGCATTTATTATTCATTTGTGATAATATTTTATAGTGATAAATAATACTCTGATTTTAGGAGGAAATGTAATGTATAAAAGTATTTCGCCCAATGTGAATTTTGTGAACGAAGAAAAACAAATAGAAAAATTTTGGGTGGACGAAAAAATCTTTGAAAAAAGCATAGAATCACGCAAGGGTGGGCAGCCTTATGTGTTTTATGATGGCCCACCAACTGCAAACGGTAAGCCACACATTGGCCACGTTTTAACACGTGTTATTAAAGATATGATACCTCGTTATCGCACCATGAAGGGTGCAATGGTTCCTCGCAAGGCCGGTTGGGACACCCATGGTCTGCCCGTAGAGCTAGAGGTTGAAAAACTGTTGGGCATTGACGGTAAAGAGCAAATTGAAAAATATGGCCTTGAACCGTTTATAGACCACTGCAAAGAAAGTGTTTGGAAATATAAGGGAATGTGGGAAGATTTTTCTCGCACCGTTGGCTTTTGGGCCGATATGGACAACCCTTATGTTACCTATCATAACGATTTTATAGAATCGGAATGGTGGGCGTTAAAACAAATTTTCGAAAAAGGGTTACTTTATAAAGGTTTTAAAATCGTGCCTTATTGCCCACGCTGCGGAACACCGCTTTCCAGCCACGAGGTAGCACAAGGTTATAAAAATGTTAAGGAACGCAGTGCCGTTGTTCGCTTTAAAGTAAAGGGTGAAAACGCATTTTTCTTGGCCTGGACCACTACCCCTTGGACATTACCCTCTAACGTGGCGCTTTGCGTTAACCCCGCCGATATTTATTGCAAGGTTTTAGCGGCCGATGGTAACACATATTATATGGCCGAAGCTTTGCTTGAAAAGGTGTTGGGCAAATTAGGCTCCGAGGAAACACCTGCCTACATCGTTTTAGAAAAATTTGAGGGCGCAAAGTTAGAATTTAAAGAATATGAGCCCCTTTGGGAATGCACCGCCACAAAGTGCCAAAGCCAAAACAAAAAGGCTCACTATATTACCTGTGATAATTATGTAACGATGTCGGACGGTACCGGTATTGTTCACATTGCGCCTGCTTTTGGTGAAGACGATGCCAAGGTTGGACGCAAATATGATTTGCCCTTTGTTCAGTTTGTTAACGGTAAGGGCGAAATGACCGAAGAAACCCCATATGCCGGTAAATTTGTTAAAGACGCCGACCCATTGGTGTTAACCGACCTTGACAAACAAGGCCTGCTTTTTGATGCGCCTAAGTTTGAGCACGATTACCCGTTCTGCTGGCGTTGCGACACCCCGCTTATTTATTATGCCAGGGAATCTTGGTTTATTAAAATGACCGCCGTGCGCGAAGACCTTATTAAAAACAACAACACAGTTAACTGGATTCCCGAAAGCATTGGTAAGGGCCGTTTTGGCGACTGGCTTGAAAATGTTCAAGACTGGGGAATTTCACGTAACAGATATTGGGGTACACCACTTAACATTTGGCAGTGTGAGTGCGGCCACCTGCATTCCATTGGCTCTATTGCCGAACTTAAAGAATTGTCAGACAATTGCCCCGAGCAAATTGAACTGCACAGACCTTATATTGATGCCGTAACAATTAAATGTGAAAAATGCGGCGGCCAAATGCACCGTGTGCCCGAGGTTATAGACTGCTGGTTCGATTCGGGCTCTATGCCATTTGCACAACACCATTACCCGTTTGAAAACAAAGAACTTTTTGAATCGCAGTTCCCGGCCGACTTTATTTCCGAAGCCGTTGACCAAACTCGCGGTTGGTTCTATTCGTTGCTTGCGATTTCTACCTTAATATTTAACAAAGCACCATATAAAAATGTTATAGTTTTAGGTCATGTGCAGGACGAAAACGGTCAAAAAATGTCTAAATCGAAGGGCAACGCTGTTGACCCGTTTGAAGCACTTGAAACCTACGGAGCCGATGCTATTCGCTGGTATTTCTACACCAACTCAGCCCCATGGTTGCCCAACCGTTTCCATGGCAAAGCAGTAATAGAGGGTCAGCGCAAATTTATGGGCACCCTTTGGAACACCTATGCTTTCTATGTGCTTTATGCTAATATAGATAAATTTGACCCAACAAAATATTCGCTTAATGACTGCGAACTAACGGTTATGGATAAATGGCTGCTTTCGCGCCTTAATTCCACCATTAAAGATGTTGATTATAATTTAGCCAACTACCGTATACCCGAGGCCGCAAGGGCTTTAGAAAAATTTGTTGACGAAATGAGCAACTGGTATGTTCGCCGCAGCCGTGAGCGTTACTGGGCGCAGGGCCTTGGCTCCGACAAAATTGCAGCCTACATGACACTTTACACTGCGCTTTTAAATATTTCTAAGGCTGCAGCTCCAATGGTGCCGTTTATGGCCGAAAATATTTATCAAAACATTGTTCGCTCGGTGGATAAAAATGCTATTGAGAGCATACATTTGTGCGAGTTCCCGGTTGTAGATGAAAACGCCATTAATTTAGAACTTGAGCGAAATATGCAAAAGGTGCTGGAAGTTGTTGTGTTAGGTCGTGCTGCACGCAATGGCTCTAACCTTAAAAACCGCCAGCCGCTTGGCACTATGTATGTTAAATTGGATTCGCCGTTAGATGAAATGTATTCGGGCATTATTAAAGAAGAACTTAACATTAAAAATGTAAGTTTCATTAATGATGTTGACGGTTTTGTGGATTACAAGTTTAAACCGCAACTTAAAACTGTTGGACCAAAATATGGCAAACAGTTAAACGATATTAGGGCGGCTTTGCAAAACCTTAACGGCAGCGCAGCCAAAGCAGAACTTGATGCAAACGGAGTTTTAGTGCTTGATTTGGCATCGGGCAAGGTTGAACTGACAGCCGAGGATTTATTAATAGAATCCGAGCAAAAACAAGGCTTTTTCTCACTAACCGATAACGGAATTACCGTGGCATTAGATACTACCTTAACCGAAGAACTTATTGCCGAGGGCTTTGTGCGCGAGGTTGTAAGCAAGGTTCAGACCATGCGTAAAGAGGCAGGCTTTAATGTTATGGACCACATTAACATAACCCTAAAGGGTTCGCAAAAGGTAATTGATATTGCCCTCCGATATAAAGCCGACATTGTGGGCGACACCTTGGCCGATTCGCTTACATCGGCCGAACCTGCAGGCTTTGTTAAAGAGTGGGATATTAACGGTCAACCCCTTGCAATAGGCGTAGAAAAGGTATAAATTTTTAAAGGCGATGCTTTTGCACCGCCTTTTTTTATTCCCACATTTTTTTATTGTCTTTAAGTTTGCTTTTAACATTATCCTTTCTTTTGTTGCGGCCGCCGGGTTGTGTTGGCAACCCTTGCGCTATTGCCGGAAACAAATTTGCGGTGTCGGCAGTGGGCTGAATTTCATAGGTGCCATATTTATTGGTCATTTGGTAACTCGATTCTGGTAAATCTAAAAATCCTTCGCTGGAAGGCGTTGATGTATCTGTGTTTTTTGAAATTTTATTTTTCTTTTGCATATAAAAAACCTCCGATTATATTGTTTGCAAAAATTAATTTTTTACTATATTGAATTTTAAATTTTTATGTGTTAAAATTGTTAAAAAGAGAGGTGCTTTTTATGGAAAAATATGCTTGGCGCGGCAAAATTAAAGAGGGCAGCTTTGAAGAATACAAAAAAAGGCACGATTTAATTTGGCCCGAAATGGTCGAAGTTTTAAAAAAGGCCGGCATTAAAAATTACACAATTTGGTTCAATAATAACGAGCTTTTTGGGTATTATGAATGTGAAAAAGGCATTGAATATGCCGCTCGTGTTCAACGCGAAAGCGAGGTTGTGGCCCGTTGGGACGAATATATGAAAGATATTCTTATTATGGAGCCCGACCCTGTTACAGGCGCACAACCACTGCTTACAAAAGTTTTTGAGTTAAATTAATAAAAACGGAGCCTGTTTTTTAAAATTAGGCCCCGTTTTTTTACGCCTAAATTTGCCATATTATTTTAATAAAAAAATTGAAAAAACGCCAAAAAATATATTGATTTTGCACTAATGATATGCTATTATAATGATGTATAATTATAAGCTTTTTAATGGAGGGTGCTTATGAACTTTATTCTTAAAAAATTCAGCAAAAAGGCCATATCTTTAATTTGTGCTGTTGCGGTTATGTTATCTGTAATAACCGTGGCTTTTACAACCATGGCCGAATCGGGTAGCACAAATGTAACACCTTATGTTGTTAAAACCACTTCACCTGCTATTCCGTTAACTTCACTCACAAAAATCGACCTTAACAACATTGATGTTGAATTTACCAAAGGTGATGCAACCGACGGTACCGAAATTAATTGGTCGATTAATCCAAATGAGACAAGTTTAAAACTCACAGGCACCGAGTTGCTTTCGCTTCAAAAAGGTGTTTTCGAAATTACTGCCACCCTAAAAAGTGATAGCAGTGTTTCTAAAAAGCTTTATGTTGTGGTTAAAAACCCAGAAGATACCACTTGGGATATTTATAACATGGACTTTACCCAGTACACCAGCGAA
>JAFSIN010000005.1 GCA_017439765.1 Clostridia bacterium
ATAGTTAACAAGTGTGGTTACCACACCGGTGGCCGAACACTGTATATTTTTACCATTAATGCCCCAAGAGCCTAAATCTATACCCTTGTGGTTGCCTTTATGAACCGAGTCGTTGCTCATAAACGGGCAGGTCATTGGGAAACCAGGAACAGGCCAACGAAAAACTCCATCGAACGGGGCATTTGAAACACTGCCGTAAAGCAAAGAATTTTCGTATGCTTCCATTTGCGCTTTCATTGCATTTTGTTCTGCTTGTAAATTATTTTTAGAAGTATTTATTTGATTTATAACCTTGTTAACATCGGCCACTTGGGCATCTAACACCGACCTGTCGGCAGCCAAGGCCTTTTTAATTTCGGCTTGTTTTGCCTTTAATTCTTCATTCTTTTTAATTTCTTCTTGTATGCTCGATATAGCGGTAACCAGCTCGTCCACCATTTTATTATCTTGCGCAGATATTTTTTGTGAAAGTTCTGAAAGGGTTAAAAAATCGGCGAAAGATTCGGCACCCAACAAGACCTGAACATTGCTGCCCGAGTTGCTGTTATAAAGTGAACGAATACGCTTTTTAAAGTTTTCTTTAGTAGATTCAATTTTAGAATTACTTTCGGCAATTTTGTTTTCACTTTCTCTTATTTCGGCCTGGCATTGTTCTATATACCTATTGCAAGCATCAATTTTCTTTTGTGTAGTATTTATTTGAGCCTCAATAGAACTTTTTATGGCGTTTTGGTCTTTTAAACTAGCCTTTTTTTCGTTAATTTGTTTTTGTAGTGCCTGCGATTCTTTATTTAAACGCTCAATTTCATCTAAAATTGCTTGCGAATTATTATCGGCAAAGGCGTTAATACTAACACCCACGCTGGAAATACAAACACTCAAAATTAAAACTAAAGCAAAAATCCGCTTTAAATTTTTTAACATTAAAGTTATCCTCCAAATTTAAATGGCAGAAAATTCACTGCCCTCTTTTTTAAGATATTTACTAATCATAACAATACTGCCAAATACTCCGGCAAAAACGCCTATTGCAACGAAAACGCCCAACAACAATAGCGCTTTGCTTGAAAAACTTACTATTGTAGATGTACCTAAGGAACCCATAATTGTATCGGTAGCTATTCTGTAGCAAAAATAAACCAAAGTTTCGGCAAATATTGCAGATATTATGCCAATGGCAACACCCTCTACAACAAAAGGCACTCTAATAAATCCATCGGTAGCGCCAACGGCCTTCATAATGCTTATTTCTAACTTGCGGTTATACATTGTAACCCTAATTGTGTTAGAAACAATTACTAATGAAATAACCAATAAAATTAAAACTATCCAAACGCCTGCCATGCCAACTCCGCTTTTAATAGAGTTAATAACATCGGCAAGTTCGCCCTGCGACTGAACGGTGCTTACACCGCTAACGGCTTTAATTTTTTCTACCGTTTCGTTAAAGGTGGCCATATCGGATAATTTTACCCGAGCGCCATCGGAAAGTGGGTTTCCACCATCTTCATCTAAAAACTCAAAATATTGTTCTTTGCCTTCAAGCATAGTTTTCTTAACACTTTCGAGTGCTTCTTCTTTAGAAACATAGGTGGCATCGGCTACGTTATCCATACCCTTAATTTCATTAACAATGCTTAAAGCTTCTTCTTTATTATGAACTAAAAACTGTGAATCGGTAATATTTTTAGCATCGAAGGTTTCGCCTTCGGCTAAAATCGGGGCAGAATCGCCATATAAAACCGAGTTTTTGTCGTTGAAATACACCATAACAACGTTTTGTTGTTCTAGGTTGCCTAAGGCTTTATCTACATTAAAGGAAATTAGTAAAGCAAGGCCAATTAAAACCATACAGGCTGTTAAAACGCCAACCGAGGCAATAGTCATAAGTCTATTTACCCAAACATTTTTAACGCCTTCGCCAAATAAATATTTAGCACTTCCTAATCTCATTGTTCAAACCCCCCTGCATTGTCGGCAACTATACGGCCGCCGTCTAACATAATTACGCGATGTTTAAAATCGCGAACGAGGTTATGGTCGTGAGTAACCATTAAAATAGTGGTGCCCTTGGCATTAATAGCGCTAAGTAAGGAAACTATTTCGTAAGACATATTAGGGTCAACGTTACCTGTAGGTTCATCGGCAATAATTAAATCGGGCGAGTTTACTAATGCACGGGCAAGGCCTACACGTTGCTGTTCGCCACCCGATAATTGATTAGGCATTGACCTTGCCTTATGGCCAAGGCCAACCATACTTAAAGCCTTTGATACCTCTTTGCGTATAATTCGGCTTGGTTTGCCAACAACACGCATAGCAAACGCAACATTATCGAAAACGTTCATATTAGGAATTAATCGGAAATCTTGAAAAACTATACCCATAGTTCTTCTAAGCATTGGAATTTGCTTGCGTGGCATTTTAGTAAGGTCGAAACCATTAACCTTAATTTGACCGGAATTTGCCTTTTCTTCACGCATTATTAGTTTCATAAAGGTACTTTTACCGGCACCCGAAGAACCTACCACAAAAACAAATTCGCCTTTACTAATTCTTATGTTAACATCGGCTAATGCGTGGGTTCCACTGTTATATGTTTTTGAAACGCCCGCAAACTCTATTATAGGTCCTTTATTATTTTGCTGCACATTTAAATCCATGTGGCGTTACTCCTAGTATTTAATTGGGTTAGATTTAAGGTATTTATTAACCATTAAAGCAATTTTAAATACAATTGCATGGTCAAATTCACGCAGGTCTAACCCTGTAATTTTTTTAATCTTTTCAAGGCGGTAAACCAATGTGTTGCGGTGAACAAAAAGTTTTCTTGAAGTTTCGGATACATTTAGATTATTTTCAAAAAACTTTTGAATAGTGAATAGGGTTTCGTGGTCAAGGCTTTCTATGGTGCCACGCTTGAAAACCTCTTTTAAATAGGTTTCACAAAGGGTTGTGGGTAATTGATAAATAAGCCTTGCAATACCTAAATTATCGTAATTCACAATTGTTTTGTCGGTATCAAACACCTTGCCAACCTCGAGTGCTGCCTGAGCCTCTTTAAACGATTTTGCAAGGTATTTAAGATTTTCCACGGTGCTGCCTATGCCGATAACCACATGGCAATAAAACTCACCGGATAATGTGTCAGCTATGGAAGAAGCTAAATTTTCAATATCTTTAGAGGTAATGTCGTTTTTAACCTCTTTAACCAAAACAACATCGTGTTCGTTAATGTTAATTACAAAATCTTTGTTCTTATCCGGGAATAGATTTTGAACAACATCGAAAACCGAAACATCGTTAGAATCAAGCGACCTTATTAAAATAACAACTCTTGAAACATCGCCGTTAAAATATAGTTCCCTTGCTTTTAAATAAATATCGCCAGGTAAAATATTATCGAGAATGATGTTTTTAATAAAGTTGCGGCGGTCATACTTTTCATCGTAATAAAACTTAATATTAGTAAAAGACACCGACATTATAGAACAATATTTTTCAGAAATTGGGTCGGTTCCTTCCACAAAAACGAAATATTCGTTGTTATCGCTTGAACCTAAGGCTTTTATAGTATAACTATTATCGGTGTAAAATTCTTTGTTTTGCATTAAAATACCGACATCCAGCCTTTCGCCAATTTTGCTTAAATCGCTACAGGCTATAATATCGTGTTCGGAATTAAGAACACCTATAGTTCTGTCAACAACATCTTTCATTTGATGTATTACACCTTGAAACAGCCTATCTGCCATAAAAATTCCCCCTTAAAATTCGCTTAAGAATAAAAATAAATTTCATAATTCATTTTACACAATTTTCACAGATTTTTCAAGTAGTTTCATAAAAAAGTTACAAATCAATTACAAAAAAAGGTTGCTCAAATTGAGCAACCTTTTTAAATTAGTTTGTAATGGTAAGTTCGGTATCTTTGTCGAACAAGTGAATTTTCTCGGCTTCAATTGCAATTTGAATTTTATCGCCGGGTTTTGCAGTAGAAGTTGGGCTAACCCTTGCGTTAATATCTTGGCCTTCGCAATTCATATAAAGGTAGGTTTCAGCACCCATAAGCTCGGTAACCTCAACATTAGCTTCAATAATGCTGTCGGGGTTAGCAGCAATTATTTCGGGTTCGTTATGAACATTTTCAGGTCTGATACCCATAATAACTTCTTTGCCAACATATTCTTTTAGGCAATCGCCTTCATTTTTAGAGGCAGGAAGTTTAATTTTGAATTTAACGCCTGCACGAGTTTTTGTATCTTCAGAACCAAACTCTACATAATATGCGCCGTTTTCGCACAAGAGTTTAGATTCAATAAAGTTCATTTGAGGAGAACCAATGAAGCCGGCAACGAAGAGGTTGCAAGGTTTAGAATAAAGTGTTTGAGGAGTGTCAACCTGTTGAATAAGACCGCTCTTCATAACTACTATTCTAGTGCCCATTGTCATAGCTTCGGTTTGGTCGTGGGTAACATACATAAATGTGGTGCCTAAGCGTTGGTGAAGTTTAGAAATTTCGGTACGCATTTGTGCACGAAGTTTAGCATCAAGGTTAGATAGCGGTTCGTCAAGTAAGAATACTTTAGGTTCGCGAACAATGGCACGTCCTAAAGCAACACGCTGGCGCTGACCACCCGATAATGCCTTTGGCTTACGCTCTAAGAGGTGTTCAATATCTAATATGCGGGCAGCTTCTTCAACTCTGCGTTTAATTTCATCTTTAGAAACTTTGCGAAGTTTTAAGCCAAAAGCCATATTGTCGAAAACCGACATGTGTGGGTAAAGAGCATAGTTTTGGAAAACCATGGCGATGTCACGGTCTTTTGGGGCAACGTCGTTAACAAGACGGTCGCCAATATAAATTTCACCATCAGAAATTTCTTCAAGGCCGGCAACCATTCTTAAAGTTGTGGATTTACCGCAACCGGAAGGGCCAACCAAAATAATAAATTCTTTATCCTTAATTTCCAGATTAAAATCTGAAACGGCTACAACGCCACCCGGATACCTTTTGTAAACATTACGAAGTGATAAACTTGCCATAATATAATAGACCTCCTAAATAATAGCAACTGGATTTTCTATGCTATATTATTATACCAAATAAGGTAAAAAATTGCTATTGTTATTTTCTACAATATTAAACAACACAAATTGTGAATTAATTACAATAATTATTAAGAAACCGTTAATTTAAGGGTTTCTTCGTAGATTTCGTTGCCTTTTAATTCAATACATTCGCCTTCTTTTAAAGTGCTTGGTAATTCAAGCTTACCAATGCTTAAGCGGTGCAATTTAACAACCCCTAACCCTATTACGCCAAACATACGCTTAACCTGATGATATTTTCCCTCGGTAATGGTAACATCGGCAACCGTTTTATTTATAATTTCAAGCTTGGCCGGCCTGCATTTTGTGCCATCGGCCAAGGTTATTCCATTTTTAAAAATTTCAACGGCGTTTTCCGGAATTTCATCATCTAAAACAACTCTATAACATTTTTCAACACAGTTGTTTGGTGATATTACTTTATGGGCAAATTCGCCATCGTTAGTAATAATTAAAAGTCCGGTTGTATCGCGGTCGAGCCTTCCAACCGGAAATAAATCTAAATGTTTGTATTCATCGGGCACTAAATCGACCACTGTTTTTCGAGTTTTATCGGCCGAGGCCGAAATTATACCCGAAGGTTTATTTATTACCAAATAAACTTTTTCAAAATTCCTTACAACATTGCCGTTAATTAAAACTTCATCTGATTCGGGATCGATTTTTCCGTCGCCCGACCTAACTATTGCGCCATTAACCGTAATATTCGAGCGCCTTAAGGCTATTTTTATTTCACTGCGTGAAAAGTGTGTATTATTTGACAAAAACTTGTCTAATCTAATTTTTTCCATATTCAACAAGCGGCAGCATATATCCGTCAAGTTCAACCGACGATATATCGCCGCCAATAATTTCACCATCCAGCACAATTATATTAACAAATGCATTATTTAATTCTTTGGGTGAATTAACAACATATCTATACAAAACGGCATTTTTACCTAAATGATTTTTTAGGTTAAAACCCGCTTTTATTTGTGTGTTATTATAATTTTCGTAGACTTTATTAAATTGTTGCGGTATTGTTATTTCTTTTTGTTCAAAAACTTCTTCACTAACGGTAACGCCTAAACTTTTAATAAAATTTATACGAGAATTATTATCTGCTCCGGGAATTACGCCGGCACCCGATTCACAAGACAAAAACTCAACTAAAATAACAAATAATAAAACAACTATTAAAAAAACACATAATAATTTTTTATTGGTTATATAAAAGCAAAAAAATTTCACAAGCCACACCCAATAAAAAATATTCATTTTATTTGTAAAATATTACTCAATTAAACTAACACAGTTAGCGGCTATTCCCTTTTTAGCACCCGTAAAGCCAAGGCCTTCTTCGGTGGTGGCCTTAACGTTCACAAATGCCGCCTCAATGCCACAATCGGCTGCAATGTTTTGCCTCATATTTTCTATAAAAGGCGCCATTTTGGGTTCCTGGGCAATAATGGTTGCATCTAAATTAACAATTTTAAACCCATTTTTATTTAAAAGGTTAACTGTTTCTTTAAGTAAAATTCTACTGTTAATATTTTTATATTTTGCATCATTGTCAGGAAAGTGTTTTCCAATATCACCAAAACCGGCGGCACCAAGCAACGAATCGCACACGGCGTGCAACAAAACGTCGGCATCGGAATGGCCTAAAAGACCTTTATTATGAGGTATTTCCACGCCACCTATAATTAATTTTCGGCCGCGCACTAATTTATGAACATCGTAGCCAAACCCTATACGCATTAGTTTTCCTCCGTGTTTTCTATTAATGATTCTGCTAAAATTATATCTTCCGGGGTGGTAATTTTAATATTTTTATAACTACCCTTAACTATTTTAACGGCAATGTTTTGGTCTTCTAAAACCGAAACATCGTCGGTAAAAATTTTATTGTTTTTTAAGCCGTTAAAATAAAGATTAATGTTTACACCCTGCGGTGTTTGGGCCAAAACAAGTTCTTCCCTGTTAAGTGTTGATTTAACACAGTTCTTGCCAACCACCTTTATGGTGTCTTTAACCGGGACAGCACAAACAACACCTTCGGCAGAACAAAGCTCATTACAAACATTATTAATAATTTCTTGGGAAACCAACGGCCGTGCGCCATCATGAATAAGGGCTTTGTTTTCGCCCTTTAAGCAATTTAAGCCATTTGTAACCGATTGTTGCCTGTTTTCGCCGCCAACAACTATATCGCTCAATTTGGTTATGCCATATTCTTGGCAAATGTTTTGAATTTTAAGAATATTGTCTTTGTGCGCCACAACAACAATTTTGGAAATATTGGGGTTGGATTCAAAAGCCATTATTGTTCTTGCAATTACCGGTATGCCCCCAATTTTAGCAAATTGCTTATTAATGCCGTTCATTCGTGAAGAAAGACCGGCGGCAACAATTACCACAGGAAAGGTTTTTGCATTAGTTTTGTTTTGTGAATAAGCAATTTCAAATTCTTTTGTTTTCATAATAACTCCAAACCATGTTAATTCTAAAAAGCCACACTCTACAAAAGCAGAGTGTGGCAATTTAAACTATTAATCTTTTTTAGAGCAATCGCATTCGCCTTGGCAATCGCAATCAAACTCAAATTCAAGGTTGGTGCCGCAATTAGGGCAATCGATTCCCTCTTCTTCCAGCATTTCGGCATCTATATAAATGGTGTCGTTACAATTTGGGCAGGTAACTTCATATAAATCGTCTTCATCGTTGCAACCGCAATCGCATTCGCCAGAGCAGCAAGAACACTCATCTTCTTCGTCATCTTCGTAAATAATATCTTCCAAAGTAGATAAATCTTCATCTACGGCATCAATTTGGTCGCCTAAATCAAACTGTGCATCTTCAATGGCGTCGATTTCATCGGATATATCCGATAAAATTTCGAGCATTTCGGCAATAATTTTTCCCTCATTTTTTTCGGTATCAAGCTTCATGCCCTCGGCTAAACCTTTAACATAAGAAATTCTTTCAGAAATTGTCATAAATAAAACCCTCCTAATAATTAAGCACGTTCCATATATTCGCCGGTACGTGTATCTATTCTAACCATATCTCCTTCATTTATAAATAAAGGAACACGAATTTCTGCACCGGTTTCTAAGGTGGCGGGCTTCATTGCGTTGGTTGCAGTATCGCCTTTAAATCCAGGGTCGGTTTTTGTAATGGCAAGTTCAACAAATGTTGGTGGCTCAACACCAAAAATATTGCCTTTGTAAGAAAGAATTTTACAGGTCATATTTTCTTTAACGAATTTAAAGTTATCGCCCAATTGATCGGCATTAACGGGAATAAGTTCGTAAGATTCAGGGTCCATAAAATAATAAAGACCTTCATCACTGTAAGAAAATTCCATGTCTTTTCTTTCAACAAAAGCGGTTGGATATTTATCGTTAGGGTTAAAGGTACGCTCTACAACCGAGCCAGCAATAACGTTCCTTATTTTTGTGCGAACAAACGCTGCGCCTTTACCCGGTTTTACGTGTTGGAATTCAATTATTTGGTAAACGTTGCCATCCATTTCGAACGTAACGCCGTTTCTAAAATCTCCTGCACTAATCATAAAAAAATCCTCCAAAAATACAAATTTTACCTAAAAATAGTATACTTATTTTTTAACAGTTTGTCAAGAAAATGCTTATTAAAGGTTAATAAAATTACGAATTGCATTAACAGCCAATAAATAGCTGTTTTCGCCAAAGCCCATAATGCTGCCTGCACACACTGCAGAAATTACCGAATTGTGCCTAAACTCTTCGCGGGCGGCAATGTTAGACATATGAACTTCAATAAACGGTTTATTAACCGATGCAATAGCATCACGCACGGCATAACTGTAATGGGTTAAGGCGCCTGCATTTATAATGCAACCGTCGTAATCATTTAAAACGCTTTGTATTTTAGTAACAATATCGCCTTCGCAGTTTGACTGAAAAAAATCACATTCAAGTTTCATACCATTTGCGTAGGTTTTAATATTTTCGTTAATGGTGTTTAAGGTCTTTTTACCGTAAACTTCCGGTTCCCTTGCTCCAAGCATATTCAGGTTAGGGCCGTTAATAATAAGAATTTTTCCGGTTTTCATATTAAAGCAACTCCTTATAATAATTTTTCATAATAAGAGCATCTTCGGCTTGGGTGCCGTCGGATTCGCAAATAAAAATTGGTGAACATTGCTTTTTAGCGGTAAGTTCCATTACAGGTTCAAAATTTGGACCAAAAATATTATCGTCAAACGTTAAATGCTTTTTCTCGCCGCCTGTTGTATATTCGATTTTAGAAAAATGTGAATGAAACTCTTTAAGCCTTGAAATTCCCAGTTCATTTTCAATTGAATTAAAAATATTTTCAAAATCGGAATATGTTTTAAGCCCACCCAATGTTCTGGCATTCAAATGGCCAAAATCTATGCACGGTAAAAGCCTTTCATCTAACTTGCAAAGTTCTAAGACCTCGTGCAAGGTGCCTAATTGGTTGATTTTACCCATGGTTTCGGGGCAAATGCGAATATGTGAAAGTCCGTTTTCATCCAACGCTTTTAAGGCTATCTTCATAGTATCAATTGCTAAATCTAATGCGGTTTCGCGAGGGATTTTACCACAAGAGCCGGTGTGAACGATAATTCTGTTACCGCCCATTGCATTAACGGCTTTTGCGCTGGCTAAAATATAATTAACCGAATTTAATCGCTTTTCTTCCTCAACCGAAGACATAGATATATAATAAGGTGCATGCAAAGAAAGCGTAATATTTTTTTCTTTTGCCAAAGCCCCTAACTGTTCTGCTTTTTCAAGTCCAATGTTAACACCTCTGCCACACTGGTATTCAAAGGCATCTAACCCCAGTTTTTCAATATATTCGGGCACCTGCAAACTATGCTTGTACCCCATTTTTGAAAAGCTTAACGAATTGCCCGCAGGGCCGAATTTAGCCGACATAAACAAAACTCCTAAAATTTATAAATTTTGTAAAGTTGTTTTTCAAAAAATCTTCTTATTCTGAAACTTAACATTGGCTCGGGTAAAATTGGGTCTAAAATCACCGACTTTATGCCCGACAAATGAGCGCCTAAAGAATCGGTAAATAGTTGGTCGCCAACCAATGCTATGTGTTTTCTTTTAATTTTTAATTTTTTAAAGGCTGCAAAAAATTTAAACGGCAATGGTTTTAATGCTAACGGAATAAAATCGAGCCCTATTTTTTTCGCAAAAGGTTCAACCCTTTTGTTTTTTGAATTAGATAATATTAAAAGTTTAATGCCTGCATTTTGCATCACAGTAATCCAATCAAGCAGGCCGTTTGCAAGGTCTTGCCCGTGGTGGGTAGACAAGGTGTTGTCAACATCTAACAACAAGGCCTTAATATCCAATTCGTTTAATAACTGCAAACTAATATCCGTAATGTTATTAAGTTTTACATTAGGTTTAAATAGCATAAACTTCTCCAAATTTTAAAAAAATAAAAAGCGGTTTATAAACCGCTTTTTACAGATAAAACTACAAATTAGCGGAATTTGCGCTTACGTGCTGCTTCCGACTTCTTTTTGCGCTTTACAGAGGGCTTTTCATAGTGCTCTCTTTTGCGAACCTCTTGAATTACGCCATCTTTAGCAGTTTGCCTTTTAAAGCGGCGAAGAGCATTATCAAGCGACTCGTTTTCTTTTAAACGAACCTGACTCATTCAATTTCCCTCCCTTAGCAAAATTCGTAATGTCTTAACAGTTACAATGTATTATACCTTATTATTCACAATATTGTCAAGAGGAATTATTAATATTTACAAATTTTTGTATATATTGGTTGATTAATTTGTAAAAATATTGTATTATTGAAATATATATTTCGTTTGGAGGAACCGTATGATTTGGCATAGCAGCGATAAAAATGCCGTACTAAATTATTTTAATGTAAATAAGTTAGACGGTTTAAATATTGAAAAAGCCGACATTATCTTTAATGATTTAACCAATAAGAAAAAAGAGAATAATTTAATATTATTAGCACGCACATTCGGAAAAACTTTTACCAAAACTCTAAACATTGTTTTAATTGCATCGGTTTTAATTATGGTGCTAATTTCTCTTTTTACCGAAACGGCAATACAAATTCCTGTGGTTATTATTTTGGCTGTTTTGGTTTTACAGGCTATTTGCACCGTTATTGAAAATAGATTTTTTAATAAACTATACCATTCGTTAGATGATTATAAAAAATACAGCTCAACCGTTATAAGAAACGGCCAAGAAATTAACATAACATCTGACAGTGTAGTTCCGGGCGATATTATTAAACTTAAATTTGGCGATTTAATTCCGGCCGATGCCCGTTTAATTGAAGCCAACAACTTTAGGTGCGACGAATATGTTTTGACCGGCGAAATTGTTTATACCGAAAAAAACCCTGATACCGTTGTTCCCGATATTTCTAATATAAAAGAACGAATTAATATGGTTTTTGCCGGTTGCAGTGTTATGTCGGGCACAGCTTTGGCCGTTGTAACCGAAACCGGAACATCAACCGAGCTTGAAAAGCAAAAAATTAATAACTATTATTTATACAACGAAAAAAAATCCGACATGGCTTTAATTTCTAAAATTTCGGCCTATGTTGTAGGAATAACCGCATCTATATATTTTTTATTACACCTTATATATACCGGTGGTTCTTACGAGCAAAATTTTGCAATAACCATTGTTTACGCCGTAATTAGCAGCGTGGCTTTGGCCATTGCTTGTTTTCCGGAAAGTCTGCCTAATTCAATTTCATTAATAAAATCAATTGGCACTAACAAACTTTTAGAAGACGGAACCATTGTTTTAGATGACCACGCCGTTAAAAAAGCCGCCTCGGTTTCGGTTATTTGCGCCGACAAAGGCGAGGTTTTTACAACCGACCAATATGCTGTTTCTAAACTTTTCAACGGCAAAAAAATAACCGATTTGCCTGCTAACACGCCCGACAGCAGCGACCTTATGTTAGCAAAACTTTCGGTAATTTGTTCGGATGGCAGTAAAAACGATTCGACCCAACAAGCAGCCCTTAAATTTTGCCAAGATTATGCAGGGTTGTCGGCCGAAGATGCTAAAAATTTATATCCTGCTTTAACGGTCATTCCTTTTGATAACGAAAGAAAGTTGGTTACAACCGTTAATATGGTTAACGGCAAACCATTTGCCATTGTTAAGGGTGCGCCCGAAATTTTAGTGCCAAAATGTATTGGCATTGACGGAAACACCGCCCTTAAAATTAACGATTTAATGGGTGAAGAAGCCCTTAAAGTTATTGCCGTTGGTTACAAAGAATTAGACGAAGTTCAGGCTATTCCTAATGTATATGACCTGGAATCTGACCTTACCTTTGCAGGTTTTATTGGTTTTGAAACCGAGCTTAGCGAAAACATTGTTAAAACTGTAAGGGTTTTAGAAAAGGCTTCTATTAGAACTATTATGATAACCGGCGATAATTTAAATACCGCCATGGCACTTGCTCGCAGGGCTGGAATTTTACATGACAATTTAAAATATATTACCGATGAAGAACTTAATAATATGAGCGATGAAGAACTAGACCGCGAAATAACATCTTATGCCCTTTTTGCTCGTATTACACCGGCTAATAGGTTTAGAATTGTAAAAGCGCTGCAACATAATAACGAAAAGGTTGCCATTACAGGCAGCAGTGTGTTCGATGCACCTTCGCTTAGGAAAGCAACCGTTGGTTTAGCACTGAAAAACGACTCTTGCGATGTTGCTAAAAACGCATCAGATTTAATTATTAACAACACAGGTTTATCATCTATTTTAAAAACCATTGCAACCTGTAAAAACATTTACAACAACATGCGAAGTGTTGTTAACTATATGCTTAGCAGTAATTTGGGCGAATTATTAACCGAGATTTTAGGTTTAATTATATTTAGAGTGCCCGTATTCTTAGCCGCACAACTGTTATTAGTTAATTTAATTACCGATATTTTCCCCACATTAACCATTGCATACACCCCTGTAGACACTAACTCATTACCCCGCAGCAACTCAAAAACATTTACCTTGCAATCAATTGCAAAAATATTAATTCAAGGTTTTATTATGGCTATGTTATCCATAATTGGTTTTTCAATAGGTAATAAATACTCTATCGAGGTGGGACGTGCTGTTGTTTTTGCAACAATAGGGTTCTCACAAATGGCACAAATTATTTGCAACCAAAACAACGAATTTGTATTCAAAAACAACATATTTAAAAACAAGCACATTTTGTTGTCGACAGGTGTCGGAACCGCATTATTAATTCTTGTTTTGGCCACACCAATTGGTAGCTTGTTCGGTATGGCTTGTATTCCTTCAAACCTTATAACAACCGTTATTTTGTTGCCAATAATATTTATAATTTGTAACGAACTAATAAAATTAGGCTTTAAGTTATTTAATAAATACTCAAAGCCTAAAACAAATTAACTTATTAAAGAAATCGCATCTTTTAGCGTTCTAACCCCTATAACCTCTATAGATAAATCATTAGGTAAATTTTTAAGGCACAGTTTTGGGATTATACATTTTTTGAATCCTAAACGCTGTGCCTCTTTTATTCTTGAAAGCACCTGCGAAACCGAGCGAATCTCGCCCGATAAACC
>JAFSIN010000048.1 GCA_017439765.1 Clostridia bacterium
AAGGCAATTTTACTTGCAAAACAGGCCGAGGCCGATGGCCTTAAAGCTTTAAAAGAGGCCGCTGTGGATAATACTGTTTTAGAACTTAAAAAATACGAAGCGCTTGTTAATATGTCTAACGGTAACGCCGCCAAACTTATTATTCCAACCGATATTGTAAACACCGCAACCCAAAACACAATATTTTCAGAAACAACAGGTTTAGGCGACGGAATTACAACTACACCTAAAAAAGATTAAAACTTTTATTATAAAAAAACCAACCAAATTTTGGTTGGTTTTTTACTTGCTAAAAAACATAAATTATTATAAAATAATATTGGATGGGGAGTGATGTTTTGAAAATTAAGGTTAAACCGGCGCCTTATGAAAAGGTTGTTAATTTTAAAAAGCCAAAAAACAAAAAGCCAATTAAACCACTTTTTATTTTGCGTACATTGGTTCGTGTTTTGGCTATACCCGATTTATGCAAGGCTAAATTTTCTTATAGCGGCACAGTGCCAAAAGAGCCCTGCCTTATATTAATGAACCATTCAAGCTTCATAGATTTAAAAATTGTTTATAAAATTTTTTACCCAAGGCCGTTTGGTATTGTGTGCACATCGGATGGGTTTGTGGGTAAAAGTTTGCTAATGCGGCTTTTAGGTTGTATTCCCACAAAAAAATTCGTAACCGATGTAAGCCTGATTTCTAATATTAAATATTTGCTAAACAATAAGAAAACCAGCGTTTTAATGTACCCGGAGGCGAGTTATAGTTTTGATGGCACCGCCACACCGCTGCCTCGAAAGATGGGTGTGCTCATTAAAAAGTTAAATGTTCCGGTTGTGTTTATTGAAACTTTTGGCGCCTTTACCCGCGACCCACTTTATAACTGCCTGCAAATAAGAGATGTTGCAGTTTCGGCCAATGTGAAAACATTAATAAATAAAGAACAAATTAAAGAATTAAGTGTGGCCGAAATAGACGAGATGTTAGACAAAGCGTTTTCATTCGACCATTTTAAGTGGCAAAAGGCCAATAAAATTAAGGTTGAAGAGGCGTTCAGGGCCGATGGTCTTAACAGAATTTTATATAAATGCGCCAACTGCGGCGCCGAAGGGCAAATGGTGGGTCAAGGTGAAAAACTAACCTGCAATCATTGTAAAAAAGAATATTTATTAACCGAATACGGCGAACTTAAGGCCCTAAATGGCCAAACCGAGTTTTCACATATTCCAAGTTGGTATAATTATGAGCGTGAATGTGTTAAAAAAGAAATAGAAGATGGCGTTTATAATTTGAATTGTCCCGTTAAAATAGGGGTTATGGTAAATTATAATGCGATTTATATGGTTGGCGAAGGCACCCTGCAACACAACAATTTAGGCTTCACATTAAAAAATGAGCAGGGCAAGGTACTATACACCCAAAAGCCAATATCTTCTTACAGCCTTTATGCTGATTATTTTTGGTACGAAATTGGCGATGTTATTTGCATTGGCGATAATAACATTCTTTATTATTGTTTCCCGCTGGATAACACCTCGGTAGCCAAAACACGTCTGGCGGCCGAAGAACTTTATAAAAAAGCAAAATCAAACCGAAAAAAAGAAACCGTACAGTAGTACGGTTTCTTTTTATTTATAATTTTTAATGTTTTCTAAAATTTGTTTTGATGATTCCGAGGCTGAAATTGCTTTTTTGTTGTTTTCTAAAATGGTGCCTTTAAGCACACGGCGGCCAATAATTAACCCTTCGGGGAAGGTGTAACCGTCGTCGGTTTTAAGGGCATTAAGGCTAGCGGGCAGTGGGGCAGAGTCAATTATAAAATCGCCAACCTCGGCCGAAATTTCGTTTAACTGCTTAAGCCTTTTTTGGTCCACAATAAAAAGTTGTATTTCGGGCTCACTTGCAATGGTGGCCTGCAATTTAGTGGCCATGGTGTTAACATAGTTGCTGTCAAAAGTGCCTTCGGTTGAATAAGAGCAATCTATTATTTGTAAATTTACCTCGCCATCGCCATTGGTGTCGTCAAAAAACTTACTCATATAATTGGTTAATAAATCAATTTGAGTGTTAGAATAAATATTTTCGGTGTATAAAACAATGCGGGAATCATATTTTGTTCGGTTAGCGCATTGTGTTATACCAACCGCTAAAACCACCGCCATAAACAAACTTAAAATAGTGTGTGTTTTATAATGGTACCAAAAGTTTTTTCGTTTTTCGCTGAATGTTTTAGGCTTAATTTCTTGTGGTGGTGCTTCGGGTTCAAGTTGACCGGCCTGCATTTTTTTAAGCTCTAAAAATTTTTGTTGTGCAATTTTTCGTTGCTTTAGTGTATCACTTTTATTTTCAGACATAATAAATTCTTCCTTACTTTTTAAACCAAACTGATGGTGAAACAGCAATTAATAACGGGAAAATTTCTAACCTGCCAAGCAGCATTGCGAAAGATAATAATAGTTTTGAAAAAACACTATAGCCTGCATAACTACTTGTGGGGCCAACATCGGCTAAACCGGGGCCAATATTGTTAAAACAGGCGGCAACGGCCGAAAGGTTTGTTTCTATACTGTATTTATCAAGGCTTATTAAAATGAATAAACCCACAAAACAAAAGAAATATATTGCGAAATAAGCCGAAACCCCATGTATTACCGAGGTGTTTAACTGTTTGCCATCTGATTTAATTATATTAACCGAATGTGGATGTAATAATTTTTTAAACTCTTTAATTATATTTTTAAATAATAAAACAACGCGCGAAACCTTTAATCCGCCCGCAGTAGAGCCGGCGCATCCACCAATTACCATAAGTGTTAATAAAATAACCTTAGAAAAAGTGGGCCACAGGTTAAAATCGGTGGTAACATAACCCGTTGTGGATATAACTGAAGCTACCTGGAAACCGGCGTGGCGCAAGGCATCATTAAAGTTGGAATATTGCGGTAATATGTTAAGGGCAATAGAAGCAACCGAAAGTAAAACTATGCCCAAATAAACAAAAAGCTCTTGGCTTTTGAAAACCGATTTAATTTTTTTAATAAGAATTAAAAAATAAATGTTAAAATTAATGCCAAAACAAAGCATTCCTATGGCGGTAACCCATTGCAAATACGGGCTGTAACCGGCAAAAGAATTGGACTTAACACCAAAACCGCCTGTGCCTGCAGTGCCAAAAGCGTGTAAAATGCTTTCAAACACCGGCATACCACCGGCAATTAAAAATAAAGTTAAAACGGCGGTTAACACCACATAAATAAGGTAAAGAGTTTTTGCAGTGCTTTTAATGCGGGGCAAAACCTTATCTACAACAGGGCCTGGCATTTCGGCACGCATTATGTGAATGGCACGGTCGGAAAGTTTTGGAATTAAAGCCATTATGAAAACCAAAACGCCCATTCCGCCTACCCAGTGGGTGAAACTGCGCCAAAATAAAATACCGTGGCTTAATTCTTCAACATTAGTAACCACAGAGGCTCCCGTTGTGGTAAAACCGCTAACGGTTTCGAAAAAAGCGTCTATAAAACTGGGTATTTCACCGCTTAAAACAAAGGGCAAACAGCCAATAACCGACAACATAATCCAGGCAAGGCCAACAATGGCAAAACCTTCTTTGGCATAAATAACCTGGTGTTTGGTGCGGTTTAATGCCACCAAACCACCGCCTAATAAAATGGCAATGGCAATGGATTTTAAAAATGCAACAAGTGGACCGAATTCGCTGTAAATAATGCAGGTAATAACCGGCAAGAGCATTAAAATAGCCTCTAAAATCAAAATTTTACCTATTGTGGATAAAACCATTTTACGATTCATAAAAAACCTCTATTTTATAATATCTGTAATATCGTTTATACGGTGGCCTGCGGCCAAAATTACCACATGGTCGCCCGGCATAATAACATCATCGCCCGAGGGAATAATGGGTTTGCGTTTACGAATAATTCCGGCAATAAGAACATTATTTTTAAATTTTAATGTTTTAATGGGAACGCCGGTTAGTTCGTTCTCAGATTTTATTATGAATTCAAGCGCTTCGGCTCTGCCATCCATTATTTTATAAAGCCGTTCAACTTTACTTCCAAGCGAGTTTTGCAAAGCACGGGCATATCTTACAAAAACATCGGCAACAATTTTTTTAGGTGAAAAAATGCTGTCTAATCCAAGTTTTTCGGCCACCGAGGCAAAGGCGCGGCGATTTACATTAGAAACAACCTTTAAAACATTGTGTGAAGAAGCAAAGAACGATAACAGAATGTTTTCTTCATCAATATTGGTTAATGCTACAAAGGCATCGGCCGAAGAAATTCCTTCTTCCAATAAAATTTCTTCATTGGCAGGGTCTCCGTGAATAATAACGGCACCCTTAAGGGCTTCGCAAAGTTCTTCGCAACGTTCTTTGTTATTGTCAATAATTTTAACCGAGTTACCTGCGGCCAACAGCATTTTAGCAAGATAATAAGAGGTTTTGCCCGCGCCGGCAATCATAATATCTTTAACCTGGCGGCGTGTTGGCACTAAGGTTTTAAATAATTTGTTAAGTTCGGCAGGGGATGATATTATACAAATTTTGTCGCCTTCGTTTAAAACAAAATCTCCACTTGGGATATAAACTTCGCCCTCGCGTGAAACCGCACAAACTAAAAAGTTTGCGTTATATTTTTTTCGCATATCAACAAGGCTTAAACCACACAAATCAGACTCAGCCCGCAATAAAAATTCAACCATTTCTAAATTGCGGTGGGCAAAGGTTTCAATTTTAACGGCCGAAGGAAATTTTAATGTATTAAAAAGTTCGTGCGCTAATAAAAGTTCGGGGTTAATAGACATAGAAATATTAAGGTGTTGACGCAAAAACCCAAGGCTCTGGTCGTTATATTCGGGGTTTCTAATGCGCGCTATTGTGTTAGCGGCACCCATTTTTTTAGCCAAAAAGCAGCTTAACATATTAAATTCATCGGACCCTGTAACAGCAACAAACAGGTCGGTGTTAGCGGCTCCTACTTCGGTTAGGGTGTTGCAGTCGGTGGCGTTGCCTGTAACGCCAATGGCATCATAAACAGTGCAAATATCATTTACAACCTGTTCGTTGTGGTCTACGGCCACAACATCGTGCCCTTCGGCTATTAAATTTTCTATTATTGCTGCACCTATTTTTCCGCAACCAACAACAACTATGTTCATAATTTCTCCTTGTTTATATGTTTAAAATTACTGTAATAAGTTTTTAAGTTCTGAAAAACTGTTAACAATATATGTGGGTTTAAGGCTTGTGGATTGTTTTTGAGGATTATACCAGCAAGTATCTATCCCTGAGTTTATTCCACCTAAAATATCAGAGGTAAGGCTATCGCCTATAATTAAAATTTTTGATTTGTTTTTTTCGGTAATGTTGTTTAACACAAAGTTGAAAAAGCTTTTTTGGGGCTTTTGCGAGCCCACCTGTTCGCTTGTGAAAACCCCTTTAAAGTAAGGCATTAATCCACTGCCGTTAAGGCGGCTTTTTTGAATTTTGTGGTTACCGTTGGTTATTACATATAAATTGTATTTTTGGTAAAGGCTCTTTAATAATTCTTCGGCACCGGGCAGGGTGTAAAACTGCAAGCTTAAATTATTTTCATATTTATTTGCTAAAATTTCGGGGTTGAAATTTATTTTTGCACGCTCTAAAAACACCTTAAAACGACCAACATAAATTTCTTGTTTTTTAATTTCTTTGCGTTCAAAAGCCTGCCAAAATTCTTTGTTAGCAGCATTGTAAAGTGAATGAATTTGGCTGTTAAAAGGTAAATTGAATTCCAAAAAACATTTCTCTAAAGCTTTATATTCTGCGGTAAAAAAATCCAGCAGTGTGTCATCACTGTCAAATAAAAGGGTGGTATATTTCATTATAGCTCCTTAGCTAATTCTCTAATATATGCCATAAGTTCATCTTTGGTTTCGGGGTGGGTAAGACCTACATCAATATTAGCCTTTAAAAAGCCGAATTTGTTGCCCATATCGTGCCTTTCGCCGCTAAAGACAACACCAAGCATATCGCCGTTTGTGGCAACGGTTTTCATGGCGTCGGTAAGTTGTAGTTCGTTGCCTACACCCAAAGGTGTGTTTTCTAAAATATCAAATATTTCGGGCTTTAAAATGCAGCGGCCCAGCACAGAATAGTTAGAAAGCTTATTATAAATGCTGGGTTTTTCTATCATATCGGTAACGGTAAAGGTATTATTTTCTAATTTTTCTACCTTTAATGAACAGTATTTAACAATTTTTTCGTCGGGCACCTGTTTAATGCCCACAACACTTTTGTCATATTTTTCGTGAACTTCGCAAAGTTCGCTTATAGCGGGGGTTTCGCCAATAATAACATCATCTCCGTATAATACGGCAAAACTTTCGTTGCCCACAAATTGCTTAGCGCGCAACACTGCATCGCCCAGACCTTTGGTTTCTTTTTGGCGCAAAAAATAAATATTGGCAAGGTTGCAAACCGATGTAATTTCTTCTAATTGCTTGTCTTTATTTTTAAATTCAAGCATATTCTCAAGTTCTATGGAGTGGTCAAAGTGGTCTTCTATTGCGCCTTTGCCGCGGTTGGTAATTATTAAAATATCGGTAATACCGGCGGCTACGGCTTCTTCTACTATGTACTGAATGGCTGGCTTGTCCACAATCGGAAGCATTTCTTTGGGAATAGCCTTAGATGCCGGCAAAACCCTTGTTCCAAGCCCTGCTGCAGGAATAATAGCCTTTGTGATTTTCATAACAACACTCCTTTAAAAAATTAAACTAAAAAATGGAATACAAACGAATATATTGTTTATAACAGTCCAAATAATTGCCATTAAAACAGCCATTCCAATGCTCGTTGAGCCCATGGCGGCAAGGCCATAGTTATAATATTCGCCGTTTGTATTAAGCTGCATATATTCGGTTATTTTTTTAATAGAATGTTTTTTATATAAATACATTCCAAAAATACCATAAATAATGGCTGCCGCATAATCTGAAATATCTTTAATAAAATTGGCGGTTACCACACTTGGTTTTGCCGAAAAATTATCAGCAGTGCCTGTTATTTCTTCCAAAAAGCCTATTAAATCGGGTTCTTCAATTAAAAACTCATAAGAAGAACCGGTAATATCTTTTATAAGTTCTGAAGAATCGGAATATGTAATTGTGCTGGTTATGCCTAAACTTAAAACGGCAATGCAAAGCGAAATTAAACCGTATTTATACATTTTACGGTAAAAAAGCCAAATTGCCGTGCCCATAAAACCAAACAAAAGGCCTAAAATTGCGGCCGGCCAGCACCAAGATATTTTCGAACGGGTTATGTGCATATTGGAAAATTTAGGTATAATCTTGTGTTGGTTTTTGCCGACAAAAGTGTAAAAATCATTAATAGGTATGCCTTCAATATCGTTTAAAACAGGATTACTTTGGTTTTTATAATTGTTGCTGTGGTGTTTAGGCTGTTCGTCTAAAGGGTTGCCGCAGTTTTTGCAAAAAGCAAATTTTTCTTCGTTTTCGGTATTGCAGTTGTTACAAATTTTGTTCATTATAATTCCACCTTAAAAGAACATTAAAATAATATTTGGCAAATAATTAGTAATTAAAACGCCACACAAAAAGCCAAGAAAATTAACACCGCCAAGCTTTCTTAAAAGGGGGGCTTGGTCGCTGTTTTGTTTGTTAATCTGTTTGCATTTGGCAATAACCGAGTTTTTGTAACTGTAGTCGGCAAAAATACCTGAAATTAATTTAACAGTCAAGGTTATAATAATGCTGATAAAGGAAAAAATGATGGGTGTTTTGCCAAACGTAGAAATATTTTTCACTATATAATCGGCGTATTCGGCATATGAATTTAAAACCACGCCGTTTATAATTTTAAGTAAAGGTATGTTCAAAATTTGGGCTGCCAAAATAGCGCAGGTGGCTAATGCACCTTGCTTATACATTTTTCTGGAAAAAAACCAGCCTTCCGGCAATAAAAAAGCCAACCAGTTAAATGAAATTTTATTTAATTTTGAAAGTTTTGCAAATTTTGGTATATAACGGTGGGTGTTAATGGTAACCATTTTTGCAGCCTCGGCCGCAGTTACGCCTTCACCCAAATCTTTTTTAGCGTCAACTCCGCCCAAATAGTCAAAGGCAAACACACGCGCATTTTTAGGAACACCGCAATATGGGCAAATCACCATATCGTCGGACAGTTCGTTTTTGCAGTTTTGACAGATGGTTTTATTTTCGCTTTGTTTTTGTGTTTGAGCCTTTTCTTGCGGGGGTGTGTAGGTGTATTGTTCTTCGGTGCCGTGAAATTCCTCTAACCCACAGTGGCCTATGCTGTTGTAACAGTCGCGGTGGTGGGGAGCCCCACATATTGGGCAATAAACAATATCGTCCTCGGGGAATAAGTAAGATGTACAAACAGGGCATTTTTGCCCTTCTAAAATTTTTGCCATAGTTTAAACTCCAATTAAATTGTTGTTGTTAAGCACAACCGACCAATAATATTTTCCGTAATTGTGAAAACTGCCGTTTTCAATCATGTTTTCAAGTTCTGTTTTAGTTACCCACTTGGCCATTGAAACCTCGCTTTTTTGAAGCGTAAGCTCGCTTACCGGCATATTGGTTTCAATTACCCAAATGTCAACAAAAGAATTACGGCGTTTAATTCTTTTTAAAAATTTTAAATTAGATTTATCCGACGTAATTCCTAATTCTTCTTTTAGTTCACGTGTAGCCGCAGCAAAAGAACTTTCACCCGAAAGTGCTGCGCCGCCTGTGGCAGCCCATTCGCCCGGCATTAACAATTTTGTATCAGCACGTTTTTGAATAAGGTATTCGCCCTTTGGCGAAACTATCCAAATATGCACAACCAAATGGTATTCATTAACCCCTAATATTGTTTTGCCTCTAATAGCGGTTTTGCCCGTAAGCTTGCCGTCGGCATTTAAAATATCCCACTTTTCCAATTTTTGTTATCTCCTGGTTATTATTTGGTCGGCGCTTTTATAAATGCTGCCGCCCGGCACAAAACCACGCACCGAGCAAAGAGGATAAATGTTGGTGTTTTTGCCAACCACTGTTCCGGGGTTTAAAACAGTGCCACACCCAACCTCTACACAGTCGCCAAGCATTGCGCCAAATTTTTTAAGACCTGTTTTAATTTTTTCATTACCGTTTTTAATAGTTACCAAGGTTTTGTCGGATTTTACGTTAGAGGTTATGGCACCAGCCCCCAAGTGTGAGCGAAAACCTAAAACAGAATCGCCCACATAGTTGTAGTGCGGCACCTGAACATAATCGAACAAAATAACATTTTTAAGCTCGGTCGAGTTGCCTACAACGCAGTTTTTACCAATAATGGCGTTGCCTCTAATAAAGGCACAATGGCGTATTTCGGCATATTCATCAATAATACAGGGCCCGTTTATAAAAGCGCTTGGCGCCACGGTAGCCGTTTTAGCTACCCAAACATTATCGCCTATTTTATTAAATTTTTCGGGCGAGAGTGTAGCGCCTAGGGTTAAAATAAAACTGTTTATTTCGGGTAGTACTTCATAAGGGTAGGTTTTATTGTTAAAAATATTAGCTGCAATGGTATTCTCTAAAGAATATAATGCAGTTATTTCCAGTTCTTGCATTAAAGTGCCTCCAAAAAAGTGTATATACATTTATATTATAACTAAAGTTCACAAATAATACAATAAAAATTTTGTTAACAAACTATTGATATTAATTTAAAAATATATTATAATATTTAAAGCAAATATTTTAGTTGCGTATTCCGGTGTGCGAACGGGCGGGTCCTGTGCGGCGGGAGGCTATGAACCATGTCAGGCGGGGAACCGAGCAGCATTAAGTAGTTTTTCCCGTGCGCCGCAGTAAATCGGTCCGTTCGTGCTCCGGAGTGCGCAAAATTTTTTTAAAGGGGTGTGGCATTTTGGCTTATACAGCACTTTACAGAAAATATAGACCCACTACATTTTCACAGGTAGCAGGGCAAGAGCATATTACTAAAACGCTTATGTCAGAGCTTTCAAGCGGGAAAATATTCCATGCCTACCTTTTTACAGGCACCAGAGGAACTGGTAAGACAACCTGTGCTAAAATTTTGGCCAAGGCCGTTAACTGTTTAAACCTTAAAAATGGCGACCCTTGCGGTGATTGTGCCGCTTGCAAGGCCATTGAAAGTGGCGAGGTTATGGATATAACCGAAATTGATGCAGCGTCTAACAATGGTGTAGAAAATATTAGAACTTTGCGCGAACAATTACAGTTTACCCCCGCAAGCGGTAAATACAGGGTGTACATTATAGACGAGGTTCATATGTTATCTATTGGTGCCTTTAATGCGCTGTTAAAAACCCTTGAAGAGCCGCCAAAACATGTTGTTTTTGTTTTAGCCACCACCGAGGTTCATAAACTTCCAGCCACCATTTTGTCGCGTTGTCAACGCTTCGATTTTAAAAGAATAGAACCTTTGGTTATTACCGAAAGAATAAAACTCATAGCCCAAAAAGAAGGCTTCACTATAACCGACAATGCCGCATTTATGATAGCTTCGGTTGCCGATGGCGGTATGCGAGATGCGCTGTCGGTGTTGGATTTGTGCGTTTCGGCTTCCACCAATATTACCGAGGATACCGTGGCCGAAGTTTGCGGTATGGCGGGCGATGAATATTTATTTAACTTTGCGCAAATCATTAAAAACAAAGATTCTGCCGCCGCCATAAAACTTGCAAATGAACTTTATGTAAATTCGGTGGATATGTTAAGGCTTGCGCAAGATTTAACCCAACATTTTAGGGACCTTTTAATAATAAAAACAATAAAAAATAATCCTCCGATTGTTTGCTCAAGCAATAAACTTAAAAAATTAGAAGAGCAAGCACTTAATTTTGAAATTACCGAAATTATGCGTGTCATGCGCTTGCTTGGTGATTCTTTAGCCAAAATGCAAAGCACCAACCGCCGTGCCGAAATGGAGGTAACCTTAATTAAGCTTTGCACACCTAACATCTGCTCCGATTTAGATTCGCTTTTAAGCCGTGTAACAGCGTTGGAAAACGGTGTAAAACCAGAGCCCAAGGCAGAGGTTAAGGCCGTTAGCTCAAAACCCGAACCCGTTAAAGCAGAAGAAAAAGAAATTAAAGAACCCGAACCAACCAAACCACAAGGCCAAAACCTGCAAAACGGTAAATTAGACCCAAAAATTTGGAAAGAAATTTTAGCCGAACTTGCAAAAACTGTTCCGTTAATAAGCGGAATTTTAAAGGGTTCTTCAGCATATATAGACGGCCAATTTTTACTAATTGAAACCCAAAATTCACAGTTTGCCGAGCTTATGAACGGTAAAAACAACCTGTACCGTGAAAAGCTTAAAAAGGCAATATTTAACATAACGGGCAACAACTATAATTTAGGGCCTTACCGCAAGGCACAACAAACCGATAATGCTGACCCGTTAGAATCATTAAAAAATAAATTAAAAGAATTAGAAGTCCCGGGTTTATAGGGCGAAAGGAGTTAATTTTATGAAGTGCAGAATACCAAACTCGGGTGGTCCGGGTAATATGAATGCAATGCTAAAGCAAGCTCAAAAAATGCAAGAAGATATGGCTAATTTACAGGCCGATTTAGAGCAAAGGGAATATACCGCTACTTCGGGTGGCGGAATGGTTAGCGCCACGGTAGATGGCAAACACCTTATAAAAGAAATTAAAATTAACCCCGAAATCATAGATGCCGACGACGCCGAAATGTTAGAAGACCTTATAACCGTTGCTGTAAACGAGGCCATAAACAACGCAATTTCCACAGCCGAAGGCGAAATGGGCGCCATAACCGGCGGCCTTAACATGCCCGGACTTTTTTAAATAAAGGAAAATAAAAAATGGCTTATAACATTGTAACCTTTAACGAATTGGCAGCACAGTTTGAACGCCTGCCATCAATTGGTAAAAAAACAGCACAGCGCTTGGCACTTTTTGTGTTAGAACAACCTAAAGATTACGCTGTTAGGTTTGCTAATGCATTAACCGAGGCTAAAGATAAAATTCATCACTGCAAAATATGCAGCGCCTTAACCGATACCGAGGTGTGCAGTATATGCTCTGATACGTTAAGAGATAAATCGGTTATATGTGTTGTGGAAAGCGCTAAAGATGTTATGGCGTTTGAAAGAATGCGTGAATACCGTGGCCTTTACCACGTGTTAAACGGCGTAATTTCGCCATTAGACGGCATTGGCCCCGACAAACTTAAAATTAAAGAATTATTATCCCGCTTGGCCGACGGCACCGTAACCGAGGTTATTATGGCCACCAACCCAACCGTAGAGGGTGAGGCCACAGCCAGCTATATTTCGCGCCTTATTAAACCAATGGGGCTTAAAATTACAAGGCTTGCCTATGGTATACCCGTTGGCGGCGATTTAGAATATGCCGATTCCGTAACGCTTTTGCGAGCATTAGACGGCAGAAATGAATTATAGGTGTTGTTATGACAGAGGAAAAAATTAAAAGAATTAACTTTCTTGCTAATAAACAAAAAACCGAAGGCTTAACCGAGCAGGAAAAGCAAGAACAATATAAGTTACGGCGAGAATATATAGATTCATTCCGTCAAAGCCTGGAGGCGCAGTTAGATAATACCTATATTGTAACGCCCGACGGCAAAAAAACTCAGGTTAAAAAGGTGAAGCAATAGTTATGAAAATGCTAATAACCGAAGCACAGGTGTTAAGTAACGGCGATATTTCGTTTAAAGATTTTGAAAAATACGGCGAACTAACGGTAGAACAAAATTTAAGTTATGATGAACTCAAAAATGTTATACATAATTACGACGCCCTTTTTTGCAACAAACTTAATATTGATAAACCGTTGTTAGATGCCGCCAAAAACCTTAAATATATTGGGGAATGTGCCACAGGATATAATAACATAGATATTAACGAGTGCAAAAGGCGTGGCATTACCGTTTGTAACGCCGGCAGTTATTCCACCAATGCGGTGGCTCAACAAACCTTCGCTTACATTTTAAATCACTTTAGCAAGGTGTCATTTTATGATGCTTTTGTTAAAAACAACGGCTGGATAAACAGCCCTGTTTTTTCGCCCGTTGTAACCTGCACCGATGAACTTGCAGGCAAAACATTGGGAATCGTGGGCTACGGCAGTATTGGCAGGGCTGTAGAAAGAATTGCCAAGGCGTTTTTAATGAACGTTATTGTTTACACCCGCACAATTTATGATGAATCCGAGGCCGATTTCGTGTCGTTAGATGAGCTGCTCTCACGCTCCGATATAGTGTCGCTGCACCTGCCACTAACTAACGATAATGCCGGAATGTTTTGCAAAGAAACATTCAGTAAAATGAAAGACGGCGCTTATTTTATAAATACAGCCCGTGGCGGATTGGTTAATGAACCTGATTTAGCCGAGGCGCTAATTAGCGGCAAGCTTTCGGGCGCAGCGGTGGATGTTTTAACAAAAGAACCAATGGACAAAAACTGCGTTTTGAAAACTGCACCCAACATAACAATAACACCCCATTCTGCGTGGGTGCCATATTCAACCAGAAAACGCCTTATTGGCATAATATTAGAAAATTTAGATGGCTTTATAAACGGAACACCCAAAAATAAAATTGTGTAAAAACAGACTATTTCTAAGGCCGGCACAATTAAAAACATTGCAATGCTGTTAAAACACAGGGTGGCTTGACAGTTTATTGACTGTTATTTACGGCTGCCTTAGAATGAAGGGCGGAGGTGTTCAAATATGACCGACAAAAAAACATTCGGCTCGTTTATAAAAAACAAACGAACCGAGAAAAACTATTCACAAAAAGATTTGGCAGAAATGCTTTTTGTTACCGAGGGTGCGGTAAGCAAATGGGAGAGGGGAGTGTCATACCCCGACATTACCTTGATTTCCGACATTTGCCGTGTCCTTGATATAAGCGAACACGAGTTGATTACCGCGTCAACAGATGTAGAAACTCGTAAAATTAAGCACGAAGCACGAAAATTCCGTGTAATTAGCGGCACTTGGTTTTGGGTTCCGACCATCTCTTATGCAGTCGCACTCTTAACTTGTTTTATTTGTAACCTTGCAGTTAACCACACATTGTCTTGGTTCTTCATTGTGTTAACGGCACTTATTTGTGCTTACACATTTGTTCCAAATATTACTTGCTTTTTTAAATCTAAAAAATTATTGGCATTTTCTGTTTCAACCTATTTGTCGGTTTGTTTGCTTTTGTTTGCTAGTGCGGTGTATACAGGCGGCTTGTCTTGGTTTGTAACCGCTTGTATTGGATGTTTAATTGGCTATACATTGTTGTTTTTGCCCATTTTATTATTAAAAACTAAAATATCCCGTTATAAATTTGTGGTTTCGTATGCTTCGGCTTTCATTTTAACCGTTTTGCTTTTGGTTAATATTAACTTTTGGCATTCTTTCAAACTTGCTCCGGCAATACTTGTTACTTGTTACGCCTTCTTTCCTGTTGTTTTTAGTGCCTTTATATGCACACTTCGTTTTGATGCTTTTCTAAAAGCGGGTACTTGTATTGCTTTCTCCACGGTTTTACTGTATTTCATCGAGTTTATTGTGGATATATTGCTTGGTACAAACTCTGCTAATTACAAGGTTAATTTTTATAATTGGGCACAGTGTTCAGAGGGAAATGTTGCAATTATTTGTCTTATTTCACTTTTGTTTATAAGTGCTGTTTTCTTTGTAGTTGGTTTTTTAAGGGTTCGAAAAAATAAGAAATAAAAGCTGTGTAGAAATATCTACACAGCTTTTATTATGCTAAGTATTAGTTGTTTTTAACCTTCTTTTAATTCTTTAACCGTTCTAATTTCTTCGGGCGATTCTAAATATTCGATAAGTTCATCTAAATTTTCGGTAATATTGTAAAGTCCAAGGCAATTTTCTTTAACAAAATTTTTAGCAATAGCGGCTTCCATCATATAACCTAATTCGTTGTAATATCCATTTAAGTTATAAATTGCTATTGGTTTGTTATGACGGCATAGTTGTTTAAGGGTTAAAATTTCAAAAAATTCTTCAAATGTGCCAATTCCGCCCGGCACTATAATAAAGGCATCGGCATTATCTTCCATAATCTGTTTGCGTTCACGCATGGTGTCGGGTTCAATAAGTTCATCACAAAAACCGCAAATTGCCTCTACGGTTTCGTTCCTGAAAAATTTAGGAATAACGCCTAAAATGTGTGCGCCACCTGCCTTAAAACCGTTTGCTGCAGCACCCATAAGTCCGTTGCCGCCACCACCAAAGACAAGTGAATGGCCCCTTAACGCCAAGGCCTTACCCATTAATTCAACCTTTTCTTTAAAATCATTATCTATTGTGGGCGAAGCCGCACCAAAAACACATATTCTCATATGTCCACCTCAAAAAATATTTTTTGTATTATAACATAAAATTATACTATTATCAATTATATGATAAATTAATAAAAAAAACACAAGGAACAAAATGCACCTTGTGTTTTTGGCAGGGGTGTACGAATTCGATACCCTTTTATTTTTTGATCTATGTGTTTGAACCCTAACATATTTTTATAATTCGTGCCGTAGGCACACCGAAACTTCTTCACTATTCACTATTACTTATTACTTAATCGACAAGTTTCGAAAAAAAGAAGAGTGAAAAGTGAAGAGTTAATAGTGAAAAAGTAAAATCGACAAGTATCTGTCGAAACTTGTCGATTTTGGCAGGGGCAGAAGGGCTCGAACCCTCGGCACTCGGTTTTGGAGACCGATGCTCTACCAACTGAGCTATACCCCTATATTAAATTTAAAATAAAATTCCTGCCGCCAAAGGCGAAAGGAACTTAACCTGTATGTAATTATAAAGTTTATTAAACCACTTTATAATTTTTGCTGATACTGGTGGACCAGCAGGGACTCGAACCCCGGACCGACCGGTTATGAGCCGGTTGCTCTAACCAACTGAGCTACTGGTCCGCATCAGCAAAAATTATTATACCATAAAATTTAACAATGTCAACAATTCTTTTTTAATATTTTTAATTTTTTCATCTTTTAAGTGTTGTGATTCCGTCGCAAATTTTTGCGAACACAGGGGCGCCAATATCGTCGCTACCTAAAGAGTCTTCAACCAGCACTGATACTACATATTTTGGGTTATCATAGGGGAAGAAACCACAAAACCAAGAGTTCTGAATCAGGCGGTCATTTTTTTGCCAACCCGTTTGTGCCGTTGCGGTTTTGCCTGCGGCAGTGGTAAGTTGTGGCTTGGCCGAGGTACCTGTGCCGTAATCTATAACCGATTTTAAGTGTTCTTTTAAAATGTTAGCGGTTTTTTTGCTCATAACCCGTGTGGGCGCTGTTTTTTCTTGGTGCTTTATGGCGCCGTTAGTAACGGTGCCTTCAATAATTGTTTGTGGGTAATATACACCTTCATTTGCAATGGCTTCGTAAAGTGAGAGTATAGACACCGGCGACAGCAATAATTCGCCCTGCCCAATAGATAAATTAGCCAATGCACGTGGATTGTTTTTAAGTGTGTTAATGTTAGTGATGTCGGCATTTGCGGTTATGCCGTTGCAAATTTGGTAGCCGCTTGTAAAATGCAATTTAGAAGCCATTTTATAAACTGCTTCGGCCCCTATGTTTATGGCATAATTATAGAAAAAACTGTTGCAAGAAAAAGCGGTTGCTTTAACAATATCTACAATTCCATGGCCGGCAATGTTGTGGCATTTAAAGTTGTTACCGCCTATTTGGGTATAACCCACACAGTTAACGGTATAATTGGTTTGATAACCCGATTCTATTCCGGCGGCCGAAACACAGGGCTTAAAAACCGAACCCACATTATAAGCCGAAACAGCACGGTTTATTAAAGGGGAATTAGGCGCGTCTAAATATTCCTTTATTTTTGTGGGGTTAAATTCGGGCACACTCACCATAGCCCTGATTTTGCCCGAACCAACTTCACTAACCACGGCAGCGCCACAGGTTATGCCCTTTAATGCGTTAAGGGTTATTAACTGAATGTCGGAATCTAAAGTTAAGGCTATTCCGCTGTTTATAACCGATTTATCATTAATTTCGTTAATTTGTGCACCCGTAATAATGTTGCCAAGGCCGTCTGTGGCGAAGGCAATGCTTTGATAAAGCGGGGAATATAAAATGTTGTCATATGCCTTTTGTAAACCCGTAACACCGTGGCCTTCGCTGTCCAAATATCCTATTAACTGGGGCGCCAACAAATTGCTGCTTGTGTTTTCATAAACGGTGGTGGAATATACACCAAAGCAATCTATTGAATTATCAGTTTCGGCCAAAGCGGGTGTGCCGTTTTTTAAAGAAGCCAATATGTTGTCGGATTTTTCTTTTTCTAAGTCGGAAGCAGCCATTATTGCGGCTTCGGTTGGCAAAAAGGCCGAAACTGTTTTGGCGTTATTGTTTGTTAATGGTTTCATATTACAATCAAAAATTGTGCCCCTTAATCGAGACAAATTTAATAAATAACTGTTGCTTTGGGTGTGCACATCGGCATAGTTTTGGTTGTTAATTGTGAAAATACGAATTGCACAGGCAAAAAGCAAAGCAATAATTAAGCAAAAGCATAAAAAAACACGAAAATAACATTTATTTTTAAACAAAAAACCACCGCCTTTAAGGGTATTTTCCCCAAAAAAGCGGTGGTTAAAACATTAAACCGATTTTATTCTTAAAAGAGAGCCTTTTTTAATTGCCCGCGGGAATGGGATTTTAATGGTCATCATGGGGTGGGGGGCCGATTCTATAGGTTCATCTTTTTGGTTAAATAGGCTGTCGGCCTTAACTGAAAATGGTGCGCTGCCAGGTTCTAAGCAGTCGAACTCTTGACCCAATAAAAATTTATTTTTAAGTGTGGCAATAATTTTCCCGTCTTTATAATCATCCACCACGGCGGCCACGCTGTAATCTCTAATGTAACCTGCATTTTGGTAGGTTTGTGAATTTTGCGGTGTGCCAAAATAAAAGCCTGTGGAATATGTGCGGTGGCTGATTTTATTAAGTTCTTCGGTTACCCAGTTGGGCAAAACCCAATTTTCGTAATTTTCTTCAAGGCTGTTAATGGCGCCTCTATAGGCGTTTGTGGTAACTGCTACATAATAGTGCGATTTAGCCCTGCCTTCTATTTTAATGCTGCTAATGCCGGCTTCATACATTTCTTTAAGGTGCTCGGCCATACATAAATCGTTAGCATTTAAAATATAAGTTCCTTTGTCGGTTTCGGTAATGTTAAAGTGTTGGCCGGGGCGTTTTTCTTCTATTAAAGAGTAACTCCAGCGGCAAGGTTGAGCACAGTCGCCCCTGTTGGCATCGCGGCCGGTCATATAACTTGAAAGCAAACATCTTGCCGAAAAAGATACACACATAGCGCCGTGGGCAAAGGCCTCAATTTCAAGTTCTTTGGGAGTTTTAGCCCTGATTTCAGCAATTTCGTTAAGTGATAATTCGCGGGCTACAACAATGCGGTTAGCACCCATATTATATAATGAATTAGCCGTTAAATAGTTAACTATGCCCGACTGTACCGATGCGTGAAGTTGGCAGTTTGGTGCATATTTTTTAACAAGTTCCATAGTGCCAATATCGGCCGCTATAACGGCATCGGCTCCGGCCGAGTTTATAAACTCTAAAAAAGCGGGCAGGCGTGGAATTTCTTGGTTATGCGGCAGTGTGTTACAAGCAACATGCACCTTAACACCGTGCTCGTGGGCGTATTTAATACCATCGATTAAATCTTGCTCGCCAAAATTTGTGGCGGCTGTGCGCATTCCAAATTCTTCGCCGGCCAAATAAACGGCATCGGCGCCGTAATCCACAGCGGCTTTAAGGCGGGTTAAATCACCTGCGGGGCTTAACAATTCTAATTTTTTATTTAACATATTTTAACTTCCTAATTGAGTGTACAACCAAAGGCCTTGGCTTTTAAGGTTGGCTATGGTTTGATTATGGCCGGCAAGGGTTTCGTTAAAATAAAAATTTGCATTTTTATCGGTAACAAAATAGGTTGCATTAAAATTTTCCATTGGGAATAATGCGGCCTTAATTGAATTTAAACTGGGGGCGCCAATGGGGCCGACTGGCAGACCTTCGGTTTTATAGGTGTTGTAACGGCCGTTGCCGTAAGGGTAGTAGGTCGAAGGGTCGCTTTGCAATAACTTGGGCTGATTCCAATTTCTGCCCTCTAACCTGTTATAAAAAACTGCGGCAACCTTTGACCTTTCTTCGCTCGAGCCGTTTGCCGATTCAGACTCGATAATTGAAGCCATGGTTATAATTTCGTGGAAAGAATATTTGCTTTTGCTTAGTGCATTTAACATTTCTTCATCAAATTTAGATTCTAATGCTTTAAGCATTTTTTCAACGGCTAAATATGCACATTCTTTTGATTCATAAGAATAAAAAGAATATGTGTCGGGGAAAAGGTAGCCTTCTAAACGGTAATGAAGTTTTTCGGCAGGAATTTCGTCAACAAAATCGATGTTGAAGTTGCCGTTTTTAACAACATCTAAAAAATCTGATTTTGAGCAAACACCCGCGTCAGATAATAAGACCGCAATTTCATCAATAGTGGCGTATTCGGGTATTTTCACGGTTACGGTTTCGGCTTTTTGACCTTGTGTCATAAGCATTTCGGCTAAATCGTTATAACCGATTTCGTTATTAAAGGTGTAAACGCCATAGGAATATTTACCGTCGAAACCCTTAAGTTTTGAAAAAATGCGGAATGCAAGTTCGTTATTAATTGCGCCGCTTTCTTTAAGCACGTGTGAAATTTGTCGGGTGGACATTCCTTTTTCAACCTCTACAACGCATTTAACGCCACGGCCGGGGCCAATACCTAAATATTCGGCCGTGCCAATTATAATAACTGTTGCAAGCAACACAGCAGCAATTACAATGGATGATATCCAAATGGTCGCCTTAAGCCAGTGTGGCATTTTAAAAGGCTCTTTTTCTTTTTTGGGGCGTTTTTTCTTTATAATATTGTTAACATCAACATTATCATTGTTTTCTGGTGTGGTAGTGTTAAGTTCTTCCAAGGTGTAACCCCCAATTAATTATATTTTAATTCGTTCTTTAGTTTTTCGGCGGTCTGTGCCGATGTTAAATATTCAACAATTTTAAGCGCAAAATCAATTGCGGCGCCTGCAGCCGTGGCAGTAATTATATTGCCGCTTCTGCAAACCTTTTGGCCCAATAGTTTTGCACCGTTAAGCTTGCCCTCAAAACCCGGAAAGCAGGTGGCTTCTTTATTATTTAAAAGGTCCAATTTGCCCAAAACAATCGGAGCGGCACAAATTGCCGCCACAAGCTTGCCGTTTTGGTTGGCGGTTAAAACGGCCTTTTCAACCGTTTTGCTGTTTAATAAATTGGTGGTGCCGGGCATACCACCGGGTAAAATAACGGCAGTAATATTGTTGTAGTCTATGTCATCTTCTGAAACATCACTTTTAACACATATGCCGTGGGCACCGGTTATGTTTTGGCCGCCAATGCCAACCGTTTTAATATCAATGCCCACTCTGCGCAAAATATCTAATGTTGCAAGGGCTTCAATTTCTTCAAACCCGTTTGCTAAAAATAAATAAACCATTTTTATATTCCTTTAAAAAAGAGTTAAAACTTTTTGTAAAATATCGTTCGATATATCTTCAATGCTGCGGGGGTTTTCGCCGTCGGCACAATTAATAATGTGCCAATCAGAAAACTTTGCGGTGTATAACGCTGCTTTGCGGCAATGCTCTAAATATTCGGTGTCGCGTTCGTGAATATCTTTTTTAGAATCGTCGCCGCTGTAACGATTTTTTAACATTTTTTGCGAAACTGTCGTAGGCATATCCAAAAAAATTACCAAATCGGGTTTTGGAATGCCCAGTTTGTTAAATTCAAAATCGTAAAGCCAGGCTAAAAAGTCATCCCATTTTTCCGGTGGCAGTTTAGAGGCCTGATGTACAGCGTTAGAAGTGGTGTATCTACCGGCCACCACAGTGCCGCCGTCGGCATAAAAGTTGCCCCAATCTTTTTTAAAAGAGGCGTAACGGTCAACGGCATAAAAGGCCGATGCCGCATAGGCGTTAACATCGCCGGGTTTTTGGCCAAACTGACCCGATAAATACATTTTTACAAGTGCGCTGGAATCGCTTTCATAATCAGGGAACGAAACCGACTGCACATCTATATTATTTTTGGCTAAATTTTGCGGCAAAAGTTCCAACTGGGTGGATTTACCGCAACCGTCTAAACCCTCTATAACAATAAGTTTACCCATTAGTTATTATCTCCGCTTTTAATATTTGCGTAATATTCACGCATCTCTTTAATTTTGCCGCAGGTCATTTTGCCCTCGGGGCAGGGTCCGCAAACACAGGAAGGCCCTGCATTTTTGAATATATTTGGGGCTACCGCACTTACCAAGGCTAACATTTGGTTTGCAACATCTCTAATTTCCCACTGGGCACGGTTGCAACAACGGTGGTGGAAGAAATTAAGCAAACTGCGGGCATTCATTGTTAAAACCATTTTGGTTTCACAGGCATTAGGTAACACAAAGCGGGCATCTTCAATGGCTTTTTTTTCGGCTAAGCGGTTGGCCGATTTTTCATCTTTGCCTTGGCTTAAAAATTCTGCCTTGTGTTTTTCTTTTAAAACGGCGGTTAGTTCGTCATAATGGCGTTGGTCTTCGGCCATAGCGTTTAAAAATATTTCTTTAGCGGCCTCAATTTCGGCAATTTCGGGCGGCAAAACAAACTCAAATTTTTCTTCGGCCACATAGCGCTGGCTCTGAACCGAGAAAGATGCCATTCTGTGCCTTGTTATTTGGGCTAAAAGTGCCCTTGAGACACCCTCTATGCCAAAGGTAAAACTGGCATGTTCTATGGGGCTTTCGTGGCCGATTTCGGCCAGCATTTCCACAAATGAAGAAACCTTTTCATCGGTTAAGCCATCTTTAATAGTTTCTATGTTAGAGGGACTATAGCACAGCTTGGCCGCACACGCAACGGTACGCTCGGGCTCGCGAGTATAGTTTAATAAAGTAACCTTAGCCATAATGTTATCTCCTAAAAATAATTATACTTATTTTATTATAGCAAAAACTATATGCAAAGTAAATTAAAAAATTTTACAAAATATAAAAATTTTTTGCAAAAACCCCTTTTTAAATACCAAATTATGTGTTATTATATTAGCAGTAAATTTTTAGGAGTTGTTAAATTATGTCTGCTATTGATTTTAAACACACACCTTATGGCGACCTTGCCATTATAAGTATGCGTGGCTGCGAAGATATTTCTTCAAAGGTTGACTATTACCTAAAACAATGGCGCAACGCTAAGGAAGATGAAAGCTTTGTTATTCCTGCAAATTGCCCAAGGTTTGGCACAGGCGAAGCCAAAGGTGTATTGGACCACACCGCAAGGGGATTAGATGCTTACATTATTTGCGATTGTTTTAACCATGGCGTTACATACAAAATGTACGGTCAAACCGTACCAATGAGTCCCGACGACCACTATCAAGATTTAAAAAGGGTTATAGCCGCTTTTGGTGGCAAGGCCCGCAGAATTACAGTAATTATGCCAATGCTTTACGAAGGCAGACAGCACCGCAGAACCAAAAGGGAATCTATGGACTGTGCACTGGCCTTGCAAGAACTTATAAATATGGGTGTTAAAAATATTATCACATTTGATGCCCACGACCCACGCGTTCAAAATGCAATCCCGTTAGACGGATTCGATAATGTTCAGGCAGCCTACCAAATGATAAAGGCTTTGCTTAAAAACGTGCCCGACATTTACCTAGACCGTGAACACACAATGGTTGTATCACCCGACGAAGGCGGTATGGGCAGGTGCATTTACTATTCTTCTGTTTTAGGCTTAGAACTCGGTATGTTCTATAAACGCAGAAATTATTCGGTTATAATAAACGGCAAAAACCCAATAGAAGCACATGAATTTTTAGGTGCCGATGTTAAAGGTAAAGACTTAATTTTAGTGGACGATATGATTTCCTCGGGCGAATCCATGTTGGATATTGCTGCACGCCTTAAAGAAAAAGGCGCCAACCGTATATTCATATTCTCAACCTTTGGTTTGTTTGTAGAGGGATATGACAAATTCGATGAATATTATGAAAACGGTTATATAGACAAAATTTTCACAACCAACCTAATTTATAATGAGCCCGAGCTTTTAGAAAAG